>SLHS01000097.1 GCA_007136035.1 Patescibacteria group bacterium
AACTTCCTAGCTATAGATATTGGTACAGAGCTCTTAAAAGTTTTGCTCTTTGAAACAACAGAATTAGGTATAAAAGTCAAAAAAATTTCTAGGATTCATCAACAAGAGAAAGCTATGAACAAAGGAGTTATAAAAAATTTAAACACTGTGGTAGAGAATTGTAAACTAGCAATTAACGATATAACTTCAGAAATGGAAGATCTTCCTAAAAAGGCTGTAATAGGATTAGCCGGAGAATCTATACAGGGGGTCTCTATTGTTGTTAACTACGAAAGAGACGAAAAGTTTGAGGAGGAAGTAACAGATGAGGAAGAAAGGAAAATAATACAAAAGGTGCATCAACAAATTGAGGAAACAGGAAAGGAAGATTTAGCTCAAAGAACAGGACTACTTTATGAAGACATAGATATTTTGCATATCACTGTAACAGGTATGGAAATAGGGGGTATGCCTGTAAACTCTCTTGTTGGATTTCGAGGGAAAGATGTAAAACTTTTTTTCTACGCATCCTTTGCTCCAAAAACCTACATTGAATCTTTAAAAGCTCTCGCCAAAAATCTCAATCTATCTATAGAAGGTATCGTCTCCCAACCTTTCGCTGTAGCAAGAGCTTTTTCTGGATCTAAAGATAAAAGTTTTTCGGGCATCTTTGTTGACATTGGAGGAGGAACCACAGATGTTGCAATAGTACAAAAAGGCAATGTCGTTGACACACAAATTTTCTCCTTTGGAGGAAGAGTTTTCACGAAGGAAATAGCAAGAGTTATGAATCTAGACTATCGTCACGCAGAATTAAGAAAGCTCAAATATTCTAATGGTGAACTAGAAAAACCA
Source organism: Patescibacteria group bacterium (assembly GCA_007136035.1). Classification (GTDB taxonomy): domain Bacteria; phylum Patescibacteriota; class Dojkabacteria; order SC72; family T1SED10-24; genus PWIP01. Next base: position 835 of record SLHS01000097.1, read on the forward strand.
CTAGAGAGAGGCATAAAAGAGATAACATATTCAACAGCAAAACTTTGGCTTAAAGCATTTAAAGCATCTTTGGAAATGGTTGAAGATACTGAATCTTTCCCACCTCAAATATATCTTTGTGGGGGTGGCTCAATGCTACCCGAGATCAAAAATGTTCTCTTAGAATACCCTTGGACCAAGGTCCTACCTTTCCCAAAAACTCCTCGAGCAAATGTTTTCCTCCCCCAAAAACTAGAAGATTTAACTGACCTTTCAGGAGATTTGATCAACCCATACGATATAACTCCAGCTGCTCTGGCATTATTTGGATATGATAAAATGTCCAAGCCAGAACAACATTATACTAACCCTTAAAAATGGAAAAAGAAGAAACAACAAAAAACAAAAGAGCAAAAATTATAGTCTCCTCGGAGGATGAACTTACGGATCTTTTACGTAAAATTTCCGGATTAGAAGACAACAATATTCTTTTAACCTTTGCAGAGGAGAGTGATTTGTTAATAAGTCCGATAAATTTGAAAGTTCTGCAAGAGGTTTGTGATGAGCTTGATAAAAACCTTGTTTTACAAATTATTCAAAATCCTAACGGAATAAGAAACGCAAAAATAGCAGATTCCGTCACTACAAATTCTCCCTCTGAAATAGATGAAGCTCTTTGGTTGGCTGCGGAAAATCAAAAAAAAGAAAGAAAAGACAAATTAGAAGAAGCTCTAAAAGGCAAATCTAGAGAAGCTAGAGAAACTATAGAAAACTTAGCAAAAGAAGAAGAGCCTGTATTACAAGATTCAGAATATCAAAAGAGAGTTCAAGAAGTTATAGAGAAAGCAAAAAATCTGGCAAACAAGGAAAAATCACAAGTTATTCAGGAAGATGGTTTTGTTTTTGCTGTTGGCGAAGAAATAAACCCTGACGAAAAGAAAGATGATAAAAAAACAGAGGCACTGATTGGACGAAATTTTAACAATATGACACACCTCAAAGATATTAAGGATAGAGGAGGAGAAAAGAAAGAGGGAAAGAAAGATGAACCCAAGAAAGAAAAAACTCCTGTAGACAAAAAGAAAAGGAAGAAAAAAATGATTGTTTTTTCAGTACTAGCTTTAGCTTCAATAATCATTGCTGCAATATTTGCATACTCTACTTTGCCTTTAGTTCAAGCAGAAATACATATTGAAAGTAGAGCAATAGAGGTTGAAAAAATTTTCAAAGGAAATACTGATATACAGAATTTTAATATAGGAGCTGGTGAAATACCTATAAGAAGAGAAGATATCAAAATTAGTAGATCTGATGATAGAAGCACAACAGGAGAAGGGGTGAGGGGTTCAAAAGCTGAGGGAATTGTTAATGTGAAAAAATATATTGATGATGAACTTGAAATTTCAAGTGGTACAAAAATAACCGCAGATGGTTTAGAATTTGAATTCTTAACTGACGTTCTAATACCAGAAGGACCAAGAACAACAGAAGGCGTAGCTGTAAGAGCAGCAGAACCCGGCCCAGAATACAATCTTAGTGCAGGGCAAATATTTACAATAGAAGGATACCCTGACATTGAAAATATTTCTGCAGAGAATCGTAGTTCCTTTTCTGGTGGGGCTAGTGAAACATACCCTATGTTTACACAAGGAGATTATAACAATCTTCTAGAATCACTGAAAACAAAAGCCTTTGAAGAGGGGAAAGAGCAATTAGAAGAAAGATTACCTGATTGGGAATTGATAGAAGGAACAATACAACAAGATTTAGACGGTAGCCCAAGAACAGACATCCCTGTCGAAGGAGAGGGGAGTATGTTTAACATGAGTATAGAAACAACGACACAAGCGCTCTTCTTTAAAAAGGATCAAATTTTAGAAGCAAGAGAAGAAATCATACAAAAAGCCGCTATTGATAACAATCTCTTCGATTCAGACGAAGATATTGATCTTGAATTAGACCCTGAAATAGAAACAGAAATAACTATAGAAGAAATAGATGGTGATAATATCACAATTAAATTTACAGCCAAAGGCAACGTTAGACCAAAAGTCAGCACACAAGAGATTGAGCAATCTTTGTTAGGAAAGTCTTGGGAAGAAGGCTTGGATATTTTAGAAAACATTAGATTTTCAGAGGAGAAACCTAACGTTAAATTTAGCCCAGAATATTTTCCTAAATTTTTGAGACATTTTCCAAGTAGGGAAGGAAGGGTTATTGTTGACACAAAGCTCATCGAAACAGAAGTAGTAACCAACATAGAGGATGATGATGACAACGAAGAGGAAGAAAACAGTGACTAGTTTCTGGAGAGGTGGCTGAGTGGTCGAAAGCGAACGCTTGGAGTGCGTTTATACGGGAAACCGTATCGCAGGTTCGAATCCTGTCCTCTCCG
>SLHS01000033.1 GCA_007136035.1 Patescibacteria group bacterium
TAGAAATATCTTTAGAAAAATAAATTTAATAGTAAAACTTATGCAAGAAGATGATAAAAATAAAATAGTTGAAAAACTCAATGAAATATTGTTAAAAATAGAAAAAACACAAATAGATGAATATGTACAACTTGTTAAGAACCCTAAAAGAATGCTTTACATAAATTTCATATCAGGGGTAGCAAGAGGTTTTGGCCTAGCTATAGGTTTTTTCATATTAGGAGCCATTATGGTTTGGTTTTTAGGTAGACTTGCCGTTTGGAACATACCTATTGTGGGTGATTATATTACTGAAATAGTAAGAATTGTTATAGAACAATTATAATTCTAGTTGTTCAAATAAATCTTCTATTTCTCTAAATTTCTCTCTCAATTGATCAACTATTCCTTCTTTCGTTGGCGCTACAGTTTCAATTTCTTCCAGTTCTATTTCACCCTTTAAAAATGCTTGAACATCTTGTTCTTCCACAAATTCATAGACATCGTTTGTATGAGCATCGACAAAGGCTTGATATGCTATACCAGCAGAATCTGCCGGTATTACAGTAAGTTTCCAATAAAGTCTTTGATCTCTAATAAACGGTAAAGGTTCTACAGAGCCAAATCTATTCCAGTCAACAATGGGATTTGAACGCCTTACATAATCTGCAGATTTAACAGGACCTGTAAGAATTTGATCCTCCGGAAGTTCAAATATTTCAATTTTTCCAGTTTTAGCATCAATGACAAAAATTTTAAAAATACCGTGACTTTGACCATATGGTTCTGCACTTATAAACCACTTCAAACCTTCACTCGTATCCATTAAATATGGTTGTCTATTAACTCTAGGACCTACATCACTTACATCTTGAATTTGAATTTGGTCCTCATGTATGAAAAGTTTATTTATAATACCTAGATAAAATTCATAAGCCTCTGTATAAATCCTTGCTAATCTTTCAGGGAAGATTCTATTCTCTGATAGTACTGGATGCTCTAGAGCCTTTTCAGGAGAAAGCAAATCAATATTTCCGTCAGTATCAACAACAAAAACCCCTTCAAACTCTGGAACTGCATAAACTATTCCGTATTTCATATGATAAGAATATGAAATAGCTCCCAAGCAAGTTAATATATCATCACCATCAACAAGATAATACGGATCATCTAATGTAAGAAAATATCTGTAACGATAAATATTCCAAAAAAGATTATCTGTAATGTACATACCTTCTCCTATTTCCATATCCTGCCAAACATTTTCAGAATTTCTAGATTGTTTTGTAGCATTAACATAAACAACTCCCTTATTCTTATTTAGAAATTGAATTACAAAACCATCGGGGACCAAAGGGAAAACCCAACTCATATCATCCTCTATCAATGCTATGTTTTCAGTACCCAATTTATACTGACTAAGTTGCAAAGAATCCTTTGCATATCTTTGAGCTACAGAGTAGGGCATCAATCTAAGATTTTCTGTAGATTCGGGGAAATTATCACGAAAAGAATATTCGATATTTTCAGTTATATGAACATTTTTAAACCAATTTGAAAAGACTAGGCCAAATATTAAAAGAAAAACAAACAACACAGGTAATAGAAAAGTATTTATTGTTGTATTTATTGTTGTATTTATAGTCTCTATTTCACCACTATTAACCTGAACATCCATTTTACGATTTAATGCAGGAATTCTCTTTAAAACAACATAATATACTATAGCGGTAACAATTATTGATTGGAAAATAACAGGATTTATATAAAAAAACATCACGAAGCCATGAAACCAAGCTCTGAAGTAAAAAAGCAAGAAAGCAACAATCACTATCAAAATAAGAGTTTTGATGTGTTTTTTTAATAAATTCATACTGGAATTTTACTATAATTCCAACTCCTCATCAATAGATTGCATCGCGTTTAGACCGATTTTCACAAACTCTTCAAGAGAAAAACCCAAGTCTTCACAAGTAGCTATTTGCTCTCTATTTGCACCTTTTGCAAAAGATTTCTCTTTAAACCTATTTAGCACAAAAGAGGTATCAATAGATTTTAGTTTTTTCTTAGGACTCACCAAAACACAAGCTACTATCAACCCAGTTAAAGGATCTACTGCATACAGAGCCTTATCCAATACACTTTTTCTTGGCAAATCATGGATCTCATTGTGCACTTTTACTGCATAAACAACATCTTTAGGAACATCCATTTTTTCTAACATATCTGCAGCAACCAAACTATGTTTTTTGGGATTATCAGCTGTTTGGGTATAATCAAGATCATGGAGCAAACCTGCTAAAGACCATTTTTTTTCATCTTCATTCAATTGTATTGCCAACTCTCTCATTACAACTTCAGTAGCAAGACAATGTTTTTGCAAATTTATATTTGGAATTTCTTTCTTCACAACTTGAAGAGCTTCTTCACGAGTAATCATGAATATAACAAAAAATATTATCTCTATGTTTCTTCTACTTACTCAATATCATCGATAACTTCCATCTCCTCTTCCTCCGCTGGTTCAGTTTCTGTTTCTTCTACTTCTATTTCATCAATATCATCGAGAACCTCCATCTCCTCTACCTCCGCTGGTTCGGTTTCTGCTTCTTCTACTTCATCAATATCACCATTCTCTAATGTTCTCATACAACGTACTGCAAAAGCGTGTTCAGCACTAAACATACTACGAATAATTTCATTCGAATTATGCAACAATGTTCTACTCCAAGCAGGACCACTTTCTTGAGTAGTTGAAGTCCACCAAAAACCACCTAATCCTAAATCATAGAAATATCCATCTACATACTGCCCACTAGGTAACAAAGACAACCCATACTCATCCAATGTTGGAAATTCTTCACCCTCTTCTTCATCAGACCAAAATTCTGCGGATTTCAATTTTGCTCCAAACATCTCCTCATCGTTGATATATTTTCGTAAAATTTCCCAATCTTCATCAGAAGATAAATTCCAACCCTCTGGACAAGCTACAGAAGCTGCCTCCCAATCATATAATCTACCAAATTTTTCACAATTTTCATCATCATCTTCATAACACCAACTCTCACCAACCGAATGCTCAGCTGTTCTCAAATTTTCTGCAAACCAAACTTGATTTCCAATCTGTACAGTTTCATAAGTATAACCTTCAGAATCTCTTGGTGGGGGTTGCCTATCAAAAATAGAATCGCTGTTGAAA
>SLHS01000017.1 GCA_007136035.1 Patescibacteria group bacterium
AAAAAAAACACATAGCTCTAGTATTCGGACATGAAATCAATGGTGTCTCTCAACCAATATTAGATATGTCGGACGAATGTATATACATACCAATGAAAGGTATTAAAGAATCTTTAAACGTTGGTATTACAGCAAGTATTTTAATTTTCGAAACACTAAGATATAATTAGAACATGAGTTTGAATATACTCTCACAAAAGAAAATACGTAAAATGAAAGCAAAATGGCCAAAAGATTCTCCTGAAGAATATGAAGAATTGGAAAGAACTCTAATGAAAAAAATTCTACAAAATAAAGAAGAAAACATAAAAGGTACAGTTCGTATAATTGCTGGAACTGCAAAAAATACACAACTAGCAATTCCCAAAAACACTAGACCTCTAACTGATAGATTAAAAACTACAATATTCGATGTTTTGAGCTCAGATATATACAAAAAAACTGTTCTAGATTTGTATGCAGGAACTGGCTCTTTCGGTTTAGAAGCACTTTCAAGAGGAGCTTCTAGTGCAACATTTGTAGATGCATCAAAAAGTGCTTTCAAAGTTTTAGAGCAAAATGTACAAAAAGCTGGATTAGAAAACAAAGCTCTTGTAATAAAAGAAAAAGTTGAAGATTTTTTGAGCAACAAAGACAATTTAGAAGAAACCTATGACATAATCTTTCTAGATCCTCCATACAAAAAATTTAGCAATAGAAATATTACCGAAATAGAAAATATCCTAAATATGTCTAAAACTATGCTCCCTGGGTTTAAAGTAAAAAATAAAAAGAAATTCAAAGGGGCACTAATATTAAAACATCCTAGAAAGTACCCTGTGTTAGATTTAGAATTGGATAGGTTATTAAAAATTGAAACTTATGATTTCGGTTTAAATGCCGTGAGTATTTATATTGTTGGAGACAAGAACATAGCTTGATATTTTAATTAAAGAAATATAGAATCAGAAGATGAAGCAGAAAATAAAAAAAGACGATATTTCAAAAGTTGAGAAGATGAGACACACTTTATCTCATGTGCTAGCTCAGGCAGTTCTAAACCTTTATCCAAAAACAAAATTAGGAATAGGTCCCGCAATAGAAAACGGCTTCTATTACGATTTCGAATTTTCCAAACCCATAACAGAAGAAGATCTTCCAACAATAGAGAAGGAAATGCGGGGAATTATTAAAAAAGATTTACACTTAAGACAAGAATATAAAAATCGTGGAGAAGCAATAAAATACTATAAAAACAAAAAACAAACATACAAATTAGATTTAATAAAGGATATTCCTGATAAGGAGTTCAGTTTTTACATTTCGGGGGATAACAATTTTGTAGATTTATGTAGAGGGCCTCACTTAAATTCCACTGGAGAAATTAAAGCATTCAAATTGACTAAAATCGCTGGAGCATATTGGAAAGGTGATGAAAAGAAACCAATGCTTACAAGAATCTATGGTATTGGATTTGAAAATGAAAAAGAGCTAAAAAAATATGAACAAATGATTGAAGAAGCAGCAAAGAGGGATCATAGGAAATTAGGAAAAAGTCTAGATTTTTTTTCATTTCATGAAGAAGGACCAGGTTTTGTATTTTGGCATCCAAAAGGATTAAGATTAAGAGAAAATTTAATAAATTACTGGAGAGAAGTTCATGAAAGAGAAGGGTATGAAGAGATAAAAACACCAACTTTACTTGCAATGTGTGCTTGGGATAGAAGCGGACATACGGAAACATTTTTAGACAAAATGTTTTTAGCTAAGACTCATGAGGAGGAGGATTTATGCTACGCATTGAAGCCTATGAACTGTGATGGTGGAATGCTAATATTTAAATCTAAACAAGTATCCTACAAAGATTTACCTATCAGAATGGGAGAATTAGGTACAGTTTACAGATACGAAAGAGATGGGGAAATACATGGACTAATGAGAGCAAGAGAATTTACCCAAGATGACGCTCATATATATTGCACTCAAGAACAAATAAAAGATGAACTTAAAAAAGTCATAGCGTTAGCCTTAGAAATATACGAAACATTTCAATTAGAACTTAGCCACATCGAGTTTTCAACCAGACCAGAAAAATCAATAGGTTCTGATGAAATATGGCAAAAAGCAGAGACTACAATGCAAGAAACAATAGAAGAAGAAAAAGTAAAACACCAAATTAATGAAGGAGATGGAGCTTTTTATGGTCCAAAACTTGATTTCCACCTAAAAGATTCCGTAGGACGAACATGGCAATGTGCAACCATTCAACTTGACTTCGCTCAACCGGAAAATTTTGACTTGAATTATATCAATGAACAAGGAGAAAAAGTTAGACCGGTAATGATACACAGAACGATATATGGTTCTCTGGAAAGATTCTTAGGAATATTAATAGAGCATTATGCAGGTAAGTTACCACTTTGGCTAGCACCAGAACAAATTGTAATTATACCAATAGCCCAAAGACACCTAGAGTATGCCAACAAAGTAGCAAAGAAGTTGGAAGAGAAAGGGCTAAGTTGCAGTATAAATTACGAAAATGAAACAATGCAATCAAGGATAAGGCAATCAGAATTGATGAAAATTCCTTACATTCTAGTAGTGGGAGATAAAGAAGAGGAGACACAAACAGTATCCATAAGACCAACAGGAAAGAAGGAACTTGGTATTATGAAAGTCGAAGAACTTTTAAAAATACTTAAGGAAGAGCTTGCTTCAAAAAGTAAAGAAAGCTCTCTTTAACATTTAAATAATTTTAAAAAGGAAAAAATGTACAAAAAAAACTTCAATAGAAATTTTCAACCCCCTTATAAAAAAAACATCCCAAGAAAAAATCAATATATTAACGCCCACGAAGTTCAAGTAATAACTAATGGGGGAGAAAACCTCGGAATAAAAAAGAGGGAAGAAGCTCTAAAAATGGCAGAGCAAGAAGAACTGGATTTAATAGAAATTAATCCAAATGCAAAACCACCAATTTGTAAAATTATGGATTATTCAAAGTATATGTATGATAAAAAAAAGAAGCAGAAGAAAAGTAAAGGTAAATCTAAAGATCAGAAAGAGCTTCGATTCAGCCCAGTTATAGAACAACATGATATTGACGTAAGAGTCTCGAGAGCCGAAAAATTTCTTTCAAAGGGACACAATGTTAAATTGACAATCTTCAGGAAAGGGAGACAAACACATGAGCAAGCCATGAATATCATGAAAAAACTTTTAGAAATATTCGAAGAATACAGCACTATAGAAGATTCTCCAAAACAAGAGGGAAGAAAACTCTACATAACATTAAAAGCAGAAAAAAAGGAGAAAAAAGAAATGAAAGAGGAAAGTGGAGGTGAGGAGAATGAACAAGACATTGCAGAACTTCAAAAGGAGAAAATTTTAGAAAAAATTAAAGAAAAGAGAAAAAAACAAAAAAAATAGTTCTACTATTGAATATACTCCAAAATTAAGGTATCATCCATAGTCATGAGATTAGGGATTTAATTATAAAGTACTTCTGAAATGGCAAGACAAAAAACTAGAAAAACGGCAACCAAGAGGATTAAAAAAACAAATCCAAAGGGTAACAAGAAAAGCAAAGTAATGTATAAGAAAAGTGCTCAACATCATTTGAGGACGAAACTATCTAGGAGAGCCAAAAGAAGAAAACTACCAAGAGAGATTGTTCACGAAACTATTGTAAAAAAATTTAAAAAAGTTAAAGTTTAACAGAATAAAAATATGAGAGTAAAAGGAGGAAGCACAAGAAAAAAAAGACATAAGAAAGTCCTAAAGTCCACAAAAGGCTACAGGATGACAAAAAGCAAGCTATACAAAGTGGCAAAGGAGGCTCATTTGCATGCTGGACAGTATGCATATTCTGACAGGCAAAGAAAAACTAGCCAAATGCGTAAACTTTGGATTAAAAGAATAAACGCAGCAGCTCAGAAAAATGATTTAAAATACTCTGAGCTTATGAATAAAATTAAAAAATCTGGTATAGGATTAAATAAAAAATCCTTAGCTGAAATTGCACTAAACCAACCAAGAACTTTTGAAAACATTGTAAAAGAAATATCATAAAAATTGTTTGAGTTACACCCTCACTATTTTTAAGAATTTCTAGTATACTATAACAATGAAATTTTCTTACAAAGAAACAACAAAAACATTCGAAGAATTTAATCAGGATATCAATTCTCTTTCCGTAGCTGAACTAAAAAAGAAATATCTCAGTAAAAAAGGCAATCTCAAGGACTTGCTTAAAAAAATAGGCAAACAAAAAAACGAAGAAAAGGCTCAGTTTGGTAAAGAAGTAAATATATTAAAAAATTTTATACAAGAAAAAATCAACATTTTGAATTCAGGATTAAATACAAAATTTTCGACAAATCAGATTGATGTTACAGCGCCATTTGAAAAAAATACCCCTGAAGATGATAAACCCAGACTACTCAACAATCTTGGAAGTACACATCCACTGACACAGGAGCTTGAAAACATACTCAAAATTTTCCAGAAAATGGGATTCGAAATAGAAGAATCCAGACAAATAGATGACGATTACAACATGTTCCAATCTTTAAACTTCCCAATCGGACACCCTGCGAGAGACAATTGGGACACATTTTGGACAAAAGAAAAATTTGTTCTCCCTGCACATACTTCAACAATGCAAAATCGAATACTAAAAAAGTACGAAATTCCCATAAGAGTTGTAATACCTGGCAGATGTTTCAGAAATGAAGCAACAGATGCTAGCCATGAACACACTTTCTATCAGATAGAAGGTGTATATGTAGATAAAGATATTTCAATGAGTCACATGTTTGCAACAATCAAAGCATATCTGGAAGCTTTTTTCGAAACAAAATTGGATATTAAAATACAACCCTCATATTTCCCCTTCACTGAACCTGATGCAGAATTTGTCATAAGCTGTCCTTTTTGTGAAAAGAAAGGCTGTAGTATCTGCAAATACACAGGATGGATAGAAATTATGGGATGTGGGATGATACACCCACATGTCCTAAAAGAAGGAGGTATAGATCCCAAAAAATACTCTGGTTTTGCTTGGGGTTTTGGTCTAGACAGGCTAGTAATGATTAAAAACGGAATAGATGATATAAGAAAATTACACAGTGGAGAACTAGAATTTTTAGATCAGTTTTAAATATCAAATATGAAAATATCTTTTAAAGAAATAAAGAAATATTTAGGAGAAACACAAGTTAAACCTGAAGAACTTATCGAAAAGTTTAAATTACATCTCTCAGATGTAGAAAGTTTTGAAAATTATGGAGAAAAATACAAAGGCTTATTAATAGCTGAAATAAAAGAAAAAGAAGAACATCCAAATGCAGATAAACTTAGCATTTACAAGGTAAAAATAGGAAGTAATGAAACAGTTCAGGTCATTGCAGGAGATAAAGAGTTAGAAATTGGTGATAAAGTAGTTTACCTACCACCTAAATCAAAAGTACCATATAATGCATACCCCGAAAGATTTGACGGCATAATACAAAAAACAAAAATTAGAGGAGTTGAATCACAAGGGATGTTGGCATCTGAAAAAGAATTAGGGTTTTCAAATAATCATGAAAGAGTAATGACTATCAAAAAAGATTGTAAGGCAGGGCAAGATGTAATAAGTGTCTTAGAACTGGATGATCATATAATAGAAATAGAAAATAAAACTCTTACAATTAGACCTGATACTTTTGGAATGATAGGAATAGCCAGAGAAGTTTCAGGATTTTTAAATATGCCTTTCACAACACCAAAGTGGCTTTCTAACCCAACAAAACCCAAAAAATTAACTAAAGAAGATTTACCTATAAAAGTAATCAATAAGTTGCGGAAACTGTGTCCTAGATATATGGCAGTAACCATGAAAGATGTAAAAATTAAAGAATCTCCATTATGGCTTAAAATATTTCTTTCTTCCATCGGTATCAAACCAATCAACAACGTTGTTGATATAACAAACTACCTTATGGTTTTAACAGGACAACCTCTACACGCATTCGATTATGAAAAAGTAATTTCAAAAGACTCTCACTATAAAGAGAGGGCTATCATAACAGTAAGAACAGCAAAACAAGGGGAGAAATTAACAACTATAGATCAAAAAACTAGGGAATTAAATGAGAAAACAATTGTAATATGTGATTCACAAAATCCAATAGCCATAGGAGGAATAATGGGAGGATTAGGAACAGAAATAGATAAAAACACAAAAAACATAATTATCGAAAGTGCAAATTTCAATCTTTATAACATTAGAAGAACCTCCATGTCCCTAGGACTTGTTACAGATGCCGTAACAAGATTTTCAAAAGGACAAGACCCTAATCTATGTGAACCAGTAATATACAAAGCTATAGAGATGATAAAAGATTTATGTGATGGACAAATGGCAAGCAATACTAAAGATGAGCATATGGAATTACCTAAGCCTCATAAACTAACTTTTTCTTTAAGCTATTTTCAAAAACATACTGGACTTAAAATCTCTAGAAAAGAAGTAGTAAATATTTTGTCTAACGTAGAAATTAAAGAAATAAAAACTAAGGATGATGATTTAATAACATTAAAAATTCCTACTTATCGACAAGATTTAAAAATACCAGAAGATATACATGAAGAAATAGCTAGAATACATGGATATACAAACATAGAGCTTGCTTTGCCTAAAAGGGAAATTATTCCAACTCCATCAAATCAACTCTTAGATTTTGAAAAAACTTTACGGACATCACTAAAAAGCTTAGGTTTAAATGAATTGTTAACATACAGTTTCATCGGTGAAAGTCTTTACAAAAAATGCGATATGAGCATAAAAAATAATTATAAAATTACAAACGCCCTTTCACCTGATTTGGAATACATGCGTTCAAGTTTAATACCGTCATTACTAGAAAAGATAGCTCCAAATATTAATAATGGCTATGAAGAGTTTGGGATTTTTGAAATAAATAAAATACACAATAAACTAGATTTCTCAAAGAAAGAAAATCTACCAATAGAGAAAAAGGTCTTATCTATGGCTTTTACAAAAAATACCCAAAATATCTATTATCACACTAAATATCAGCTGGAAACTTTGTTAAAAGATCTCAAAGCTAAAAAAGTAGATTATGAATTAATATATTCAACACAAAAAAGCAAATTACCTAATCATATAAAAATTGTTTTACCAATAATGGACATTAACAAGTCAGCCTTAGTTTCATATACAATAAATCAGAAGAAATTTTACCTAGGAGTAATTGGAGAAATTAACCCTCACATTAAATCTAAACTAAAATTGACACAACCCGTAGGTGTGTTCGAACTGAATATAAATAAATTAAAAACCCTTACAGGTTATAGAAATAAAAGAATAAATTTTTCTAAATATCCTAAAATTACTCAAGATTTGTGCTTTGTTTTAAACAATGATATCCCATATATTGCAATAGAAGAACAAGTTTCCAAAACACTACAACAAAGAGGGTTGAATTATGTCGTCAATCCCATGGATATATATCAGGAAAAAGAAGAAAAGGGCATGAAACAAATAACAATAAGTGTCACATTTCAACATAAAAATAAAACCTTAAAAGAAAAAGACATCGAATCCATCAGAGATGTTATTGAAAAAGATGTAAAGAAAAATTTAAAAGGAGAATTAAAAGTCTAAGAATTTAATTGTCACCATTCTCTTCCTCTTCTTCTAATTTGTATTCCAATATAATAGAGTCTGTTGCCGATTTACCATTTTCATCATATAAAGTTACACTTAGGGTGTATTCCCTTTGCTCCAAATCATCTGGAAGTGTATATCCTATTCTATAAGGAGATTGAGTTAAAGTACCATCAGGGATTAAAGAACCATCAAATTTCACTTCAATTTTATCTACACCCATTCCTGGATTTGCTTTTATATCAATATTTATTCTTCTACCACCAATAACTTGAGAACCACTAGATGGAGAAGTAATTTCTATTTCTGGCTCTTTAGTCGCTTCTGGTGGCAATTCACACTCACCTGAATCAGGCCTGCTAAAAATTAAGTCCGAATTTTTGTCCAATAAATATGCCTTATATACAGAATCCTGTCTGATATTTTCTAATTCATAATCCTCTATAAGTATCTTTTCTTCGAGTAAATCAAACCTTTCTGCAAGATCTTCATTTTCTGGAATTAGGCCACTATCCTTACAAACCTTTATAATCTCTCTCTCATCCCTAGGAGGTGCGCTACCTTCAATATATATAGAAGGTATAGTATCACAATAATCTTCTGAACCTATGTAACCAGTATCTCTACAAACCCTAGTCGCTACTATACCAGAAGGTCTAGTAAAAGAACCCGGTTCGTATTGTGAAGCAACTCTTTCCATAAATGAATGAGCAATGGGTAGGGGTACAGTAGTACTCCAAGCACCTGGAACTTCAATATTATTATTATTACCAGCCCAAACACCAACAACTAAATTCTGATGATACATTATAGATGTCAAATCTCTGGGACCATCAGTTGTACCCGTTTTGCCACATAAAACTCTTCTCCCACCAATAGTATAAAGATGGTTTTGTGGTTGATCACCGAAACCACCAAGATCACATAAAATCCAATTCATAGCATAAATTTCCCTTTCATCAAAAACTCTCTCTCCTCCATTATCTTCGTATTCATAGAGAACTTCTCCTTTTGGATCCACTACCTCTAAAATCGATGCTGGAGGACGATATACACCACCAGTAGCGAAAGTACTAAAAGTTGAAGTATGTTCGATAAGTGGTATCTCTGCAGCACCTAAAGTTATACTCAAACCATATTGATCCCTATGAGTCAAACTTGTAACACCAAGAGCTTCTGCAGTCTCAATAAATGGATCTACACCTCCTATCAACTGAGCCGTATATACAGCAGGGACATTTCTTGATTGCAAAAGAGCTTGCCTAGCTGTCATATGACCATAATATCTATTATCCCAGTTTCGCAATTCATAATTCCCAAAATCAAAACCATCTATATCTGGTGTTTGCAACCAAGGGCCATAACCTTGTTTAAAAGCTGTCAGATATGTATATGGCTTAACAGCAGAACCCATCTGCCTTGAAGCTGTAACAACATTTACATTACCATCAATTTTAGGATCATCTTGATTCCAGTAATCTACCGAACCTACCATCGCTAAAATTTGATTTGTATGGGGATCTAAAACAATCATAGCACCATTGTGCACATTCCACCTATGCCCATATTGTTCAACACCATTTCTTATCTCCTCTTCAGCTATCTCCTGTATTGAATAATCCAGACTCGTTGTAACTCGCAAACCCCCTCTTTCTACACGATGAGTATCAAACATTTCCTCTAATTCTTGTCTTACATAAAAAACAAAATGAGGAGCATCAATATCTCTCCTTTGTGAAGCATATTCTAACTCTTCTTCTTTAGCTTCTTCTATTTCTTCTTCTGTGACACCAGTGACATTACTATTTCTTAGCATTAAATCAAGAACTATATGTTGTCTTCGAACAGATAGTTCTGGGTCAGAACCAAAAATTGGGGAAAATGTCGTCGGGCTAGCAATTACTCCTGCCAACATAGCACTTTCTGCCAAAGTTAAATCCTCAGCATCTTTATCAAAATACGCTTGAGCAGCTGATTGTATACCGTAATTTACACCTCCAAAAGGTATCTCATTTAAATACATCTGCAAAATTTCATCTTTTGTTAAATTTTGCTCTACCTGCATAGTAATTAACATCTCTTGTATTTTCCTAGAATAGGTTTGCTCATAAGCCTCATCACCAAGAAAATCATAAAGTATAGTATTTCGAACCAATTGCTGAGTAATCGTACTTGCCCCCCTGGCTACTCGACCTAATACAACATTTGCATAAGCAGCTCTTGCAACCGATACCAAATCAAGACCTTTATGCCTATAAAATTCAATGTCTTCTGCTGACAAAACAGCCCACTTAAGATGATCAGGCAAAGATTCAAGTTCTACAAATTCTCTGTTTTCATCGCCATATATCGTATATAACTCATAACCATTTCTGTCATAAATAACTGTACTTTGATCAGAAGTTCTTTCAATTAACTTCCCAGGATCTGGTAAAGATTCTTCAATATTTCTCAAATACAAACCACCCGCTATTAGACCACCGACAAAGAGGAAGAAAAAAATACCTAAAGAGATTAGCAAAACCTTGGAAAGGGTTTTTTTCATCTTTGTTTTTTTAGAGGAGGGACCAGACCGAGACCTCTTACTAGTTTTGAATTTACCATAACCAAAACCTAACCTAGATGGACTCATAGCCCTTGAATTAAAATCCCTTTTATTACGCCCAGAACTCCTCTTTCTTCTATTTTTTACATTCATTGAATATTTCATAGGATACAATTATACTATATATCTACTTTTGTACAGAAGATGCCTGTTTAAATTCACGAATCTTGTAACTTTCATAAACCTTTCTGTACTTACTCATATTAACAAAAATTGTCCAGAACATCCATCCTAAAACAATGACACATATTATTGCAAAAAGGAAATCTAAAATCCTCAACAAAAGCCCAGGTAAAATACCACCAAGTAACACAGAAATTAATACATATATAACAAATACTAGGAAAGCAACTACTAAAAACATGCCATCAAAAATAGAGAAACTACCAGAAATCATATGGCGCAAACGATAATCATCATATCCTCGCTGCAAATTTTTAAGAAATTGAGCAAAAGCCCATGTTTGATAACTTCTGACTGGTATATTACCCTTTCGTAAAAGAAACTCCTTTTGCAAAGAGTTCTTTTCCATAATAGCAAATCTAACGAAATCATTGGGTATATCTATATTTTTCGAAAGTGGCGTTTTTGAAGATTCATAGTCAAGACGAGGTTCCAAAGCCTGCTGAGTTAAAGCAAAGTTTGGAGCACTACCAAGAACCCAAATAGCTATTTCCATAAGATTATAAATCTCTATCAAACTATCTACCACCAAAACCAATTTAGTTTTTGTAATAAACATCTTTGGAGAAAGAACATCCTTTACACTATAATCTAAAGGCATCACATCAAACTCCAACAGAACAGGATCTTCACTTCCAAGGATTTCCTGTACTGTTTCTTCAATACTTTTATAACCCTCCCATTGAAAACTTTTCATAATACATAATATTATAACCCACAATCAAAAACAACAGCAAAATAGGGCCAAAAAATTATCGTCACGACAATAACAGAAAGCATTGCAACAAGCAAAACAGCTCCAGCAGAAACATCCTTAGCAAAACGTATATCCTCACAAAAATCCTTACAAATAGCATCACAAGCAGTTTCAATGCTTTTGTTAAAAGCTTCGCTTACAAGAAGAAATGTCAGTGTAAAAGCTAAAATTATCCACTCAGCAGCTTCTATTTCTAATATTAGTCCAACAATTATTACCAAAATAGAAAAAAAAAGGAGTATCTGAAAATTGAGCTCTCCAAAAAGGATTTCACGTAAACCATTCCAAGCATATTTATAACTTTTTGAGTGTTCAAAAAGAAAATGACCGTTTCTGTCTTTTTTCATAAACTCAAATATGATATATTGCTACTATGAAACAGAATAGTACAAAATATATAAAAAATCTACCCCCAAAAGGTACAGCAGATTGGATGCCTGAAGAATTTAGAATTCGAAACTATATTTTTGACACATTTAGAAAAGTCTGTTTATCCTTTGGTTATGAGGAATACTTGACGCCCACTTTTGAAAAATCCGAAATATATAAAGCAAAATCGGGAGAAGATGTTGGGGGAAAAGAGTTGATCATTTTTAAGGATAAAGTAAATAGAGAGTTCGCACTAAGACCAGAAATGACCCCTTCAGTTATAAGAATGATTACAAGAATCTACAACA
>SLHS01000074.1 GCA_007136035.1 Patescibacteria group bacterium
AAAGGAGAATGTTTTTGTTATATTTCTCTGTTTCTTCCATATGCTAGTATTATACCATAATGATTTGATTTATATTACTTTTTGAGATAAAATAGCGACTAAATAATTTATTTATTTACAATTCATGAAAACTCCCAAAATAATTAAAAAAGCAGACAAAAAAGTGTCGGAATTTGGTTGTTGCTTTAGAAGTTGCGGAGGTTCACCTGCAATAATGGGTTTTGACTGTAAAGATAAGAATTTAGATAAAAAGCTAAAAAAGATAAAATAGATGAACGATTTGGTTAATTTTCGTCAAGAGGGTCGTTTTTATTTGGCTTATTTTGTTCCGTTTCGAAAGCTTTTGACTTTAAACCGAGAAGGTAGGGATATTGTTGATTGTTTTTTTAATAAAAATTTTTCTCAAAAAGATATTGTCGAATTTTTTAATAAAAGTAGAAAATACAAAGGAAATGTTGCTTCTAGTGACGTTCGTTCTTTTTTAATTGATGTAAAAGAAGAGCTACATTCAAATTTGAATGATGGCTATGTTTTGCCATCAAATTTTGTCCCTAGTGTGCCAGTCTCAGTTGAATTGCAAATTAATACAAGATGTAATCTAAGATGTAAACATTGTTTTCAGGATAGTTATTCTACTACGATGCACTTGAAAAGGATTGAAGAAATTTTAAAAATCTTAAAGGAAGCGAATGTTTTTGAGTTAAACTTGGTTGGGGGGGAGGTTTTTTTACATCCCGAATTTTTTAAGATTTTAGAATTATGTGTGCAAAAGAATTTTGCTATTAATATCGTTACTAATGGTACTTTTTTAAATAATACAAATATTGAAAAATTAAAAAATTGTAAAAATATTGCAGTTCTTGTTAGTTTGGAAGGGATTGGTGAAATTAACGATATGATTAGGGGAGATGGAATATTTTCAACCGTTGATAAGGGAATTAAAACATTAATAGCAAATGGTATTTATGTGGAAATATCTAATACTTTAACTGCTAAAAATGTTGACTACACAGGACAAATATTCAAATATGCTGAGGGATTGGGTATTGCATGTAATTTCAACCTATTTAAACCCTTTAAAGATACACACGATGAACTCGTATTGCTCCCTGAAAAATATTTTCAAACGGGAATCAATATAGCTCGAAATAGAGAAACTAAGTCTGGCCTAACGAATGCAGCAATAATGTCAAAATTACTAAAGGACGAAAATAGAGATGAATGTAGAGCAACTTTACTAGGATTATCAATTGACGTTGAAGGTAAAATGGTTCCTTGTGTTAGTTTAAAAGAAGCTGGTTACTATGAAGGGAAAGTTTTACCTGTTTTTGATGAGAACTTCCTCGATGTTTGGAAAAATGATGTGAGCTTCCGTGAATTTAGAAAGATTGGTTTTAAAGAATGTCAAGCGAGGGCATATATTTTTAACAAAGATGTTTGTGGATTAGATCCTTATGGTATTAAAAGCTTTGAGAAGTATCTCAAAAAATCTTCGTAGGATCTCCAGGTGCGTTGTATTATAGGCCTTAAAAAAGTATAATTATCTTAAAATTATAGTTTATTTCGTTCACAACTATGTTAGAAATAGAAAATTTAACAATTGAAACGGCAAGCAAGCCTTTAGTGGACAAACTAAATCTGATATTAAATAACAAAGATAAAATTGCAATAATAGGGGAAGAGGGTAATGGTAAAAGCACCTTACTTAGAACAATACATAACAGGGATGAGGTAGAAGAGTATTGTTCGGTAACGGGAAAAATTCATAAGGAAGGTTTACTTATTGGTTATTTGGAGCAATCTTTAGACCCTGCTTGGGATCATACACAAGTTTCTGAATATTTTTTGAAAAGTTTACCCTCCGATGAAGTGGATTATGATAAATATGCCCAGTTTAATAATATTTTCAAACTTTTTTCAAAGTTAAACATATCAAGAAACATTTTAGATTCTGAGCAAAGAATTGAGACTTTGAGTGGCGGCGAAAAGGTTAAAATGCAAATTGCCAAAATACTTGTACAAGAACCAGATGTTTTGTTGTTGGATGAACCTACTAATGATTTGGATATTGAAACTTTAGAATGGCTAGAAGATTTTATATGTGAAGAGGATGTTCCAATCCTTTTCGTTTCACACGATGAAACTCTTTTAGAAAAAACGGCTAATGCGATTCTACATATGGAGAAGATCAAAAGTAAAAATCTAGCAAAAAATACATTAAAAAAAATTGATTATAAAACATATGTTGAAGAAAGGGATAGGGAACTTTTAAAGCAAGAACAGCTGTCCAAAATGGAGAATCGTGAATACAGGAAGGATAAACAGGAGGTTAGTCATCAAAAAAGTACCGTTAGAAGTGCTCAAATAAACATTAAAGATTCGACTATGCGCAGATTATTGAATAAGAAGATGAAAAATATAATGGTACGTGAAAGGAGACTAAATGATAGGGAAAGGATTAATAAACCTGAAACTGAGGAACCTATATATATTTCTTTCAGCGAAGAGGTACTTGTACCAAATAATCGTAGGGTTTTAGAACTAAATTTAGAAAAATTATCAATAGGTGAAAAAACTCTTGCAAATGATATAGAATTAACTCTTTTGGGGCCACAGAAAATTGGGATTATAGGTGATAACGGCATCGGCAAGACAATATTATTAAAGAACATTCGGGAGATTTTAAATTTGAAGAATAATTTAAGTGTTGGGTACATGCCTCAAAAATATGAGGAGGTTTTAAAATCTGATGTTATAGCCTTAGATTACCTGTTGGAGGGTTTAGAAGCAAAAGATTTGGACAAGGTTGCTACCTGTATGGGGAGTATGAAATTTGGCTGGGAAGAAATGAATGGGCGAATTTTCAATTTAAGTTATGGGCAAAAGGCGAAACTGTTAATTCTTAAAATGACGTTGAATAAAAATAATGTACTCTTGCTCGATGAACCAACGAGAAATTTAAGTGCGACATCTAACCCAATTATCCGGAAAATTTTAA
>SLHS01000070.1 GCA_007136035.1 Patescibacteria group bacterium
ATAAGTTCTTCTTTTTTGAGCCCAGCATACTGTAGGACCTTTGGAAAAATATAGTATTTCCCTATAATAGCTTTTTCCTCTAATTCATAATCATTGAATTCTATAAACTCAAGTCTATCTAATAGCTCTCTTGAAATTGTTGTGAATCTATTTGCGGTTGCGATAAAAAGTACCTTTGAGAGATCAACAGGGTAATCTATATACCAATCTCTAAAGGTTGGATTTTGTTCGGGGTCGAGAAGCTCTAGCATTATAGCCATAAAGTCTTTTCTTGAGCCTTCGTCTCCACTTACCTTGTCGAATTCATCTAAAAGGATAACAGGGTTCATGCATTTTGCTCTAACTATTGATCTAACAATACTTCCTGGCTCTGAGCCAAGGTTATCCGAAGGTGAACCACGAAGTTCACTAGCATGTCCTAATGCTCCTAAAGATATCCTGTAGAAGGGCCTTCCCAAAGCTGTTGCTATGGCTCTAGCGAGAGAAGTTTTTCCAGAACCTTGTACCCCTACAAATGCAAGAACTGGGGAAGAATATCTCATATCTTTTAATTCATATTTTCTGCTAAGGATAGCTAAATATTCCATGACTAAAGATTTAACATCTTCACTACCGTAGTGAATTGAGTCCATTACCTTTTTTGCACTTATCAAATCAATATTATCTTTTATGTAATTATTCCAAGGAATACTTAAACACCAATCTATATATTTAGCAACGCTTTCGTACTCTCCAGCAGAATGCCCTTGTCTAGCCATTCTACGAAGTCTTTTTATCTTTAATGCTATTTTTTCTTTTAAATCTAAAGGAATAACAGCATCATCCAGTTTAGCTGTTAGATACAAAACTTCTGATAATTGTGTGGTTTTTTCTGACATAGGCAACAAACTTATCTTTAACTGTTTTCATTATATATACTCTTGGAAATTATGCAAAGACCTTGACAAAAAGCCGATAAAATAGTAAATTACACACATTAGGCAATTGAGAATCTTAATTCCCATACATGTTGCTTAAATTATTTTTGTTTTGGATGTCATATTATGGCTTTGGAAAGTAAGAAAAAAGAAAAAATTGTTAAAAAATATGCCCTACATGAAGGAGATACAGGTTCTCCTGAGGTTCAAATTGCTTTATTGACAGAAAAAATAAAGGAACTATCAGAGCATCTTAAGGAACATAAAAAAGACGATCATTCTAGAAAAGGATTAATTAAAATGGTTGGTAAAAGAAGGAGATTATTGGAATATTTGAAAGAAACAGAATCGGAAAGACATGCAAAACTGGTTAAAAGTTTAGGCTTGAAGTAAAACTTTGTAATTGAATTCTCCCTAATTTTTCTATATACTCTCTGTCAGATATTTTTGTTATTTAAGTTAAATTAAAGAAATTTATTTATGTTGTTTGAAGAAAAAAAACACGAATTTGAGATAGATGGTAGAAAATGTTCTTTCTCAACTGGGAAATTTGCAAGAAAGTCTCAAAGTGCTGTTATTGCCAGAATGGGTGATACAGTTATTTTAGCTACTGTGAATCTTGGTAAAGCTAATGTTGATATGGGATATTTCCCACTATCAGTTGAGTATATGGAAAAGATGTATGCAGCTGGTTTAATCTCTTCTTCTAGATTTATTAAAAGAGACAAGTTCCCTAGTGATGATGCTATTTTAAGAGCTAGAGTTATTGATAGGACGATTAGACCTAGATTTCCATCAGATTATTTAAATGAACTTAGTGTAATAGTCAAGGTTCTTTCATATGATCCAGAGAATGATCCTATGATTTTAGGTATTAATGCTGTTTCAGCTGCTTTAATGCTTTCTGATGCCCCCTTTGATGGCCCAGTGTCAGGTGTTAGGGTTGGGTTGAGAGAAGAAGCATTGGTCCCTTACTACAAGTATATAGAGAGGGATGGTTCTGAAGATTCTGATATGAATTTTGTTTTGGGAGGTGATGGTAAAGGTTTTTCAAATATTGATTCAAATATGAATGAAGTTAGTGAAAAGGTTGTTAACGATGCAATGGAGATGGGACTTGATTTAATGAAGCCTTGGTTACAAGCTCAGGAAGAATTTGTGAAATTGGTTGGAATCCAAACTGAAAAAGAATATGAGTCTTTTGGTGTACCTGGAGATCTTGTAGATGAAATAAAAGAGAAACATTATGAAGAACTCTATAATGGTGATGTTTTGAGAAAAGATTTGTTAGAAAAACTTTTTGAGGAATATGAATCAAAGTATAGTAAGAGAGAAATAGAGATGGCATATGAAGAAATTTTAAAAATGGTTGTAAAATTTCTTGCATTTGAAAAAGAGAAACGAATGGATGGTAGAGATTTGGATGAAATTAGAGAAGTTGCTGCTGAAGTTGGAGTGTTGCCAAGAGTACATGGTTCCGGACTTTTTACGCGAGGACTGACCCAAGTCTTAACGATTGCAACTCTTGGAACTTTAAGAAAACAGCAAACGGTTGAAGATATGATGGGGGAAGACGAACGTAACTACATGCACTATTATATTGAAACACCATTTGTTTTTGGTGAAGCTGGAAGGATTAAATATATACCTGGTAGAAGAGAAGTAGGTCATGGTTCTTTGGCTGAAAAAGCTCTTTATCCAGTGCTTCCAAGTACTGATGAATTTCCATATACAATAGTCTTGATGTCCGAAATTCAATCAGAAAATGGATCTAGTTCTATGGCTTCAACTTGTGGTTCTACTTTGGCTTTGATGCAAGCAGGTGTACCAATTAAGCGACCTGTAGCAGGTATTGGTATTGGTGTAGTTGTCGATGATCCAACTCAAGTAAAGGATTTTAAACTCTTGGTTGATATGAAGGGAGAGGAAGATTTTTACGGATATATGGATTTCAAAGTTACTGGTACAAGAGAAGGTTTTACAGCTATTCAAATGGATACCAAGGCAAAAGCCTTACCAAAGGAAGTTTTTTCTGCGGGTTTGGTTAAAGCTACAGAAGCTATAGGTAAGATTTTGGA
>SLHS01000023.1 GCA_007136035.1 Patescibacteria group bacterium
ATTACAGATTCGTCTTGGAGAAAAATATTACCTTCTCCAGAAAACTCAAAATATCCTATCTCTAGAACCTCACCTTTAGAAACTAGGTCTACAGCACTAGGAGCCACTAAAGCTGAAACATTAATTTCATAATCATCTACCTCAAAAAACATACACTCAAAGGGAGAATTGCAAACAAAATCTGAAATATCCAAAAGCAAGTCTTTACCTAAAAACAAATCGACCCCAACAACACTTAAATCTGCATTCAAAGTTAAATAAACCTTAGCTCTCCCAATAGTGTCAGCGCTTGGAACAATATCAATTTCTACTTTTGACAAATCTTCAACAAAGACAGATTCATAAGTTTCTTCTACTACGGTACTCTCTCCATGGGGGGGACCATAAAATAATTCATCCAACCAATCCCGGTTAAAAATCAAAGCTATGAGGACAAAGAGAAAAAACAAGAAAAGGACAGAAATAAGGGCATAAACTATAAAATAACCCACCTTTGACATCACGAAATCCAATACTAAAATAAAGCGACTATTCCATTGGCTCCAACACTAACCCAAAAACAAAAATATGTCAAGGCCCTCTTATAAAGAAACTTGGGTCAGAGAGTAAGAAGCTAAAAATTCTAAAAATATGATATAATCCCTCTCTGATCTGATGCAAAAATATATAAACATAAAAAAAGCTAATACTCATAATCTAAAAGATTTGAGTGTTCAAATACCAAAAAATCAACTTGTAGTACTTACAGGAGTGTCAGGCAGTGGGAAATCATCACTAGCCTTTGATACTCTCTACGCAGAGGGACAAAGAAGATATGTAGAATCTCTTTCTTCATACGCAAGACAATTTCTTGGTCTCATGGAAAAACCAGATGTAGAATTAATTACTGGACTATCCCCAGCAATATCAATAGATCAAAAAACCTCAAGCCATAACCCAAGATCAACTGTTGGAACAGTCACAGAAATATATGATTATATGAGAATACTTTTCACACAACTAGGACAACCATTTTGCCCTCAATGTAATATACCTGTAGAGTCTCAAACTATTGCAGAAATAAAGCGACAAATTTTAGAAAATAGAAAAGAAGGTGATAAAATTATAGTCCTTTCCCCCATAGTACAAAACCAAAAGGGTGAATTTAAAGAAATGCTTAATAGTCTTTTACAAAAAGGGTTTTTGAGAGTTTCAATTGACAAAAAACTAGTCAATTTAGACGAAGTAAACACTAAAAAGATAGAAAAAAACAAAAAGCATAATATAGACTTAGTAATTGATCGACTAATTTACAAAAAAAATAATGAAGATTTTGAAAAAAGAATTATAGATGCACTAGAATTAGCCTCAAACATGGCAGATGGAGAAATAAAGGTTGAAATAAATGGAAAAGATTTTTTCTTTTCTGAAAAAAATACCTGTAATAAATGTAAATTCTCGTTTCCAAAAATAACCCCTGCTACTTTTTCTTTCAACTCCCCCATCGGAGCATGTCCCAAGTGTTCAGGCTTGGGTTTTTTAAAAGAAGCTGAACTAGAAAAAATATATAACCCTAATTTAACAATATATGAAGGGGGAATATTCCCTTGGGCAAATATGACTACAAGTGCAACCTGGACACTAAGAAAACTTGAGTCTGTAGCAAAAGAGCATGGTTTTGATCTTAGAACTCCAATAGGTAAATACCCTAAAAATATTTTTGATCTCATATTCTATGGGAAAAATTCAAAAGAAAAATACTCTGTTGTATTTGTAAGTAAAACTGGAAGAACGGGTAATTTTGAAACAACATTTGAAGGAGTCATCCCAGAATTAGAACGCAGATATAGAGAAACTGATTCAGAGTGGGCTCGCTCAGAATATGAAAAATATATGTTTGAAAGAGAATGTTCAGAATGTGAAGGCACTAAGCTAAAAAAATTCGTTCTCTCGATTAGATTTCAAAGAAAAAACATAGATGAGTTAACAAAGTTAACAGTTTCTAATTTAAATAGTTTTTTTGAAAAAGAGAAAAAGAGACTAAGAGGCTCAAAAGAAAAAATAGCAACACCCCTTTTAAAGGAAATACAAGCAAGGTTGAAATTCTTAGAGAACGTTGGCCTTACATATCTTACACTCTCTAGAAAAGCTAACACTCTTTCTGGAGGAGAAGCCCAGAGAATTAGACTTGCATCACAAATTGGAACAGGCTTAACTGGAGTTTTGTATGTTTTAGATGAACCTTCAATTGGTCTTCACCCAAGAGATATTTCCAGATTGATAAAAACTTTAAAAGACTTAAAAGACCTTGATAATACCGTAATCGTAGTGGAACATGACTATGAAACCATAAAAGAAGCAAATTGGATTATAGATATTGGACCTGGAGCTGGTGAACATGGAGGAAAGATAGTAGCCCAAGGGAAGTATGAAGAAATTGCAGAAGATAAAAAAAGCCTTACAGGGCAATATCTCAGCAACAAGAAAAATGTAGGAGATAGTCTAAAAAATATTACACTAGAAAAACCAGGAAATGGTAAAAATTTGAAAATTATTGGAGCAAAAACACACAATTTAAAAAATATTGATGTAACAATTCCACTAGGTAAACTCATATGTGTTACTGGAGTATCTGGAAGTGGTAAATCATCCCTCGTAAATAATACTCTTTATCCTGCCCTAATGAATGAAAAAATGAAAAGCAAAATGCAAAATGGAAATTATGATGATGTAGATGGGTTGGAGAATATAAAAAAGGTAATACTTATAAACCAGTCCCCCATTGGAAAAACTCCAAGATCAAATCCTGCAACATACACTGGAATTTTTACATATATTCGCGAAATATTTTCACAAACTCCCGAAGCTAGAGCTAGAGGATATAAACCAGGAAGGTTCAGTTTTAATGTGCGAGGAGGTAGATGCGAAAGTTGTCAAGGAGACGGACAGAAAAAAATAGAGATGCAATTTTTACCAGATATGTATATTACTTGTGAAGAATGTAGCGGCAAAAGATACAACAAAGAAGCACTACAAATTGACTATAAAGGACAAAATATTGCAGAAATACTAAACATGACTGTCACCGAAACTTTAAAATTCTTCAATAATTTCAACCCCATAAAAAGAAAACTAGAGCTGTTGGAAAGCGTAGGGCTCGGATATATCAAGCTAGGTCAATCAGCAACTACACTTTCTGGAGGTGAATCTCAACGTATTAAACTGGCAAAAGAACTTTCAAAGGTTGTTAAGAATGACACCGTTTACATTTTAGACGAACCAACAACAGGATTACATTTTCATGATATAGATAAACTTCTCGTTGTTTTAAAACAATTGGTTAGCAAAGGAAACACTGTGATAGTAATTGAACACAACTTAGATATTGTTAAATTTGCAGATCATATAATCGATCTCGGCCCTGAAGGGGGAGATAAAGGAGGAAGAATTATCGCTCAAGGCACAGTCAAAGACATTATGAGTAATGAAAAAAGTTGGACAGGACAGTACCTAAAAAAATCTTCAATCTAAAGGGCTATATTTATCCACCTATAGAAAATCTATAACTTCTCTACATTCATTATTTTCACAAACACAATAAGAATTCGCTGGATGCATGCACTCATCAATAACCATACCTTCAGGGAGCTCATCTATCTTCCTTTTTACATATTCTCGGGTATTACAGCCACAAAGAACATATTGAATACAATCTGAATCTTGCATACAGTAGTTCTCTCTTAAGTCAACAGATTCAAAAGTTTCTATTTTTTTAACACCAAATTGCCCACAAACAACCTGGAAACCATCATCTGTACCTTTAAAATATATTTTAACCGTATCCCCAACAGAAAAATCTACTTGAGCTTCCACTTGCTGAAAGATACCCTCAACCTGACCTCCTAGGGATATAATTCGTATATTATTATCTATAAATGGTTCCCCCTTAACATAACTTTCAATTTCTAAGTCTGTATATGTATAAATATTTGCCCTATCTTCATCCCATAAACTCTCTGTATTTCTCACAACCCCATAAACTATATAATCAGCCCCCTCATTAATATAGCCTAAACTAGCACAATCCTCTATCAAATATCCTGTAGTAAGGTTTATTACAACTGGATCTTCTCCCTCTTCAAGACTTTTAAGAACATATGCATAGAAAATGTAAAAAGAAACGAATATTAAAATAATAAAAAGAATAAAGAAAATAATTAAACGTTTTTTATTTTTCATCATTTTTCCTCTTTAACCAATAATATATCGAATTAACTGCAATTGCACCCTCACTACAGGCTGTTACTACTTGTTGGAAACCATTTGAATTTGTAGTTATATCACCAGCAGCATAAATGCCGTCTACATTAGTTTTTTGACTTTCATCGACAATAATATACCCACTTTCATTTAAATCAACCTCTAGTTCAAAATCTAAGGAAGGATCGCTCCCTATCTCAACAAAAACACCCTCTACATCTAATTCCATATCGTCTTTGTCCAAACGTATTTTCTCAAGACTACTTTCACCTAAAAGCTCCACTACATTAGCATTAAAAATAACTTCAACATTTTTTGCATTCATAACTTCATCAATCCAAAGTTGTTCTCCACGAAGTTTCTCACCTCGGTAAACTACATAAACTTTTTCTACAATATCTGACAGATATACAGCTGCCATATTAGCAGCATCAGAACCTCCTACAACAACCACAACTTTGTCTTTGTAAAACATACCATCACAAGTAACACAATATGAAAGACCCTTCCCTTCATATTTTTTTTCATTTTCTAGACCCAGTTTTCTTCTTTTAGTACCAACAGCGACCAAAACGCAAGAAGAAAGGAATTTGCCATTACTCTTAGTTTCAACTTCAAAGCCACTATCACCTTTAGAAACATTCACCACGCTATCCATAATCTCTTTTGTTCCGTAGTTTGAAACTTGGTTACGCATTTTCATCATAAGTTCTAAACCTGGTATTTCTTTGTAACTTGGAAAATTACAAATACGGTGAGCAGAGCTAGCTGTCCCACCTGGCATAGCGCCTACAACAAGGTTATTCATCTTATATCTTGAAGCATAAACCGATGCCGCATATCCCGCTGGTCCTGTACCTATAATTATTAAATCGTATTTTTCCATATCACCCCAGTATATCAGAAGTCATCTAATATCGAAACGAACGTATCCAGGGTACACGATAAAGGTAGAAAGTTTCTTTGAAATCCATTTCTCTCAAGACTTTCTCCAAACGAAAACCAAAACCCTGATCCAAATAATTATTTCCTACCCAAGCAACTCTCCCCCTTTCTTTTATTTTGTACATACTCCAACTTGCAATTTCATAAAGACTTTTTTCTGTCTGCTTGTATAATGAACCCAGACACAATGTCAAAGGAAATTCAGCACTACGAAGAATCCCACTATCAAAATAATGTTCATAGCCAAAAACTTGATTCGTATGATTTAAATAATGACCTGCACGAGGCATATTTGTAACTATAGCTTTTTGAATGTTTTTTTCATCACAAGTTTCTAAAAAAAACTTTGAATCTTCGGGCAGAACATCGAAGGGTTCTCTTAAAAGAAAGTTTTTCCAAGTAGGCGTAAGAGTTTCGTCATTATCTACTAGAACAACATCACCTTCGGAGAAGCTTTCTTTTTCAAAAATTTCTCGAGCTACTTCTCCTAAATTAGCTTTCCTTTCAAAAATTAACCCATTTTCAAACTTCTCCTTTTCTTCAAACCTTTCCATAAGTCTAATATTCGACTAAAGTAAGTTCTAAAATAGCATCAAAGTTATCATCCGGAGCAGTCATACAATATACTTTCTCATGACATCTTTGACATTTAAATACAACCTGCTCTTTACCATTTTTCTTTCTCAAACCAACAGGCTCTAAAACTCCTCTACAGCTATTCAATCTATCCCCCGGTTCATTATCAACATGTAAACCAAAAAGACAGTGGTTACAATGATCTCTGGAGCTAGATGGATGAGATTTTACCTTTTTCTTGCAATTAATACAAACAAAACTTTCGTTTTTTTTCTTGAACATATGCTACATTCGTTCCAAAGGTTTAATTCTGAGAAGACATAGCCCATCCCTAAGAATTTTTCTAACAAATTTTACTATTAAAATCCGAACCGTTTTTTCATTTTCCTTTGCATCCAGCACTTTTTCAGTTTCGTACATCTGGCTAAACAACTTTGCCAAGTCATACAAATATTCAGCTAATGTACTAGGCGAATAGCTGTTTGCACAAGCAGTGATTACATTCGGATAATCTAAACATTTAAGAAGAATTTCACGATTGAGATCGGTTAATTCAAGACTTTTAATCTCTTCGCTTTCATTTTTAACATTCTTCAAAATACTACATGCTCTAGCATGAGCATACACTACATAAGGGCCACTCCGACCATTAAACTGAACAGCTTTGTCTAAATCAAACTTCATATCCTTAAACGGATCAGAAGACAAAAATGCATACTTTAAAGCCCCAAGAGCTATATCCTCATCACCAGTAGCATCCTTAACAATATCCAAAAGCTCATCTCCTGAAAGCACTCCACCACCTCTAGAAGACATTTTCTTGCCATCCTTGTCAAAGACATAACCATATGCCAAGTGATACAAATTATCTATTGGCAAAAGCCCCAAGGAATCAATTAAAGAAAAAAGTCTTTGAAAATGAGTAATCTGTTCATTACCAACAATCCAAATAGCAAGCCAAGGGTTAAATTTTTCAACCTTGAGTTTTGTAAGACCCAGATCCTGTGTATGGTACAAGGAAGTTCCATCAGATTTAAGAAGAACTGCATCAGGGACACCATATTTTTTTTCTAATTTAGCTACTATAGCACCATCAGAAGTTTTTACTATCCTCTCACCGTCTACATTTTCCTTAACTATTTTTTTACCTACCTCATAAATTTCACTTTCAAACCACATATGCCCCATTTCTTCCCCCAGTCTCTTCATTGTCTCTTCATGACCTTCCAAAACCCAAGAAATCATTTTCCTCCACAAAGCAACTACTTGCTTATCTCCACTTTCCCATTTAACCAACATTTCTCTTACTTGAGCTTCTACTTCTTTACTCTCCTTAAATTTTTGTGCCCCTAGGACATAATATTTATCTACAAAATGATCGGATTTCATACCTTCCGTTTCAGGAGACAAACCAGATCCAAATTCTTTCAAGGCCCACATAGCTTTACAAATTGGTAAACCCTTATCATTTATAATGTTGTCGTTATGAACTTCAAAGCCAAGTTTTTCAAAAATAGCTCTCAAAGATTGAGCAAGAAAAACATTTAAAAGATGTCCTACATGCATGGCTTTGTTTGGATTTGCACTAGGACTTTCAATTAAAACAACTCTTCCGTTACCAATATTGCAAGATGAGAAATTTTCGAAATTAGAAAAAGACTTAGAAATATATTTAAAAAGGTATTCGTCTGTAAGGAAAAAATTCACAAAACCATTTTTTGCAACTTCGATTTTACTGAAGACAGAACCTACCCTAGTTTCACCACGTAGTTCCACAGCTATTTCTTCAGCTACTTCATTGGCTTTTTTGTCTAAACTTTTTGACAATTCAAAAGCAATATTTGTTGAAAAATGACCAAAATTTAAATTTGGAGATTTAGACAAAATAACTTTGTTTTCGAAATTAAAATCAGGATAAGCATTCTTCAAAACCCCTGTGAGCAAAGCATTTAATTCACTTAGCATTGTTCCTTCATTTACAAATCCAAGCGACTCACCTCTTCTTTTTTTAAGACCTCTATTACCCTTATCTCCAGATTGAGCAAGTTTTTTTAAATCAGAAATTACATCTAAATCTTCGACCATCTTTTTTGTCTCAAAATCTATTTCTACAGGGTTGCCTTTTAATAGTTCCCAACACCCTCCAAAGACACTTTCTCCCTCCTTAGCAAAGTCGCTTGCTAATTGCTGAAGCTTACTACCATCGTTCTTGTTGCAAACAAAACAAGTGAAAATATTCTCTGCCTCACCATCAACCTTCACTCTTTCTCCCTGTTCAAAACTCTTAAACCTATGGGTTATGGAATGGTCGTCGGAAAAGACCTCTTCTCCCTGTTTGCAAAAAGAAATTTCTTTTCCACCAACAGGTAAAAAAGGTGTCTCTTTTTTTAAAGTCTCTAATTTTAAATCTCCATAAAGAGGAACCAAATCGGCATAAACACCATTAATATCATTTTCTAAAACAAATACATTGAAAAAGTTAACAAACGGATTTATATTCGGAAGCTTTTTTTTGTCTTTCAGCTTCTCTAACTTCAATATGATATCACGGCTTTTTGCAGTTCTGTTGTTAATACCTTTAGCCACAACAACACAAAGAGCTTTTTCTTCATAAATCTCTTTTGATATTTCAAACTTCATAGTTTTCTATTTTACATTAAAAACACACCCAGAGGGATTCGAACCCCCAACCTTCGGTTCCGAAGACCGACGCTCTATCCAGTTGAGCTATGGGTGCTACCCTTATGAGGGTATTATATCAAAAAAAGACATTTAAAAACTCTCTATTTCCACTTTTAATATATCCTTCATCTTTTCTCCCAAGTTTCTTGCAAAATCCATATCCTCAACAAAGTTTTCCAAATCAAAGGCTATACTTTTTGCATCAACACTTTCTATTTTCTCCAAAAGTTTTAATTTTAACTCCTTTTTACTTAAAATCTCTCTTAAACAATCATAGTTAGGCTCAACATTATTCTGCAAAAACCACATCAAGTCAAAAAAGTCCCGACCTTTTACCTGTGCTAAGACATTTCCTTTTTTATCTTTTTTCTGCCAACTTCTGTTTAAAACAGCCAATATTTTAGTTGACATTAGAGTAGATAGGTCAAAAGTCTTTACCAATACAGAACGATTGAATTTAAAAAGAGGTTTGAATTCTTTCTGAAAGCTTTTGCAAAAACCAAAGTCAGAAAATATTTCTAACTTAATGAAAAGGATATCTGACCCTACCTTACCTTCTGAAAGACCCAAATCTTTTAAAATTGGAAATTTAAAATATATTCTAAATTTCTGTACCTTAACATCTACTTCCAAGTCCAAACTTTTTTCCAAAAAAACTTTAACATCGCTAGCCAACATTTCCATATCTGTATTGCCCTCTTCATCTACAAAATCTAAATCTTCAGAGAGCCTGGGTAATTTATAACATAAAGCAAGACAAGTACCCCCATAGAAAAAAAGATCATTGTATTTTTTTGAAGAATAGATATATTCTAAAATTAAAACCTGTAGATACTGTCTTAATAAATTGCGAATGTAAAAATGAGGCTTTTCGGGATTATCCTCAACTATTTTTTTCAATATTTCCATTTTTAAATTTCTTTTAAGAATTTAAATGTTTCTTGCATCCTTTTACTGTTTTCCAAGCTAACATACTTTCCAAATTCTTCTATATCCTCTCTACCTACCTGCTCCATATTTAACCTTAAAGATTTGAAATAGTTTTTACTGATTAATATACTTTTTCTTAAATACAGAAAATCAAAAAGAGCCTTCGCAAGAGTGGCTTTGTATATGAAAAAGTTGTTTTTTTCAGTTAATTCAAAACCTGTGAAAAGTTCCTTTTTAATATTGTGATAATGGAAAACACCCAAATTATTTTTAAATTTCGTTGTTTTTTTCGTACTCATTGCTGAAAAACCAAAAGAAGACTCACTTAAAACATTATACTCATTTAAAACATATTCCAAACTCAAATATGACGGTGAATACAAAGTACTAGAAAGGAATTCTAAATAGCTATTCCAAGAATTTTTTCTCCTCATTTCTTCTAAAAAGTAAGAAGAAACATATATACCCCTTTTTAATGCAACTATTTTCTCTTTTGCTTTAAGTCTAGAAAGAATTATTTTTAAATAGTAATCTTCAATATCTAGACTTTGTAAAGTTTGCAAAGAAAAAAATGGCATTTCTTTGATTATGTTTTCGACTTCTTTTGTTTTAGGAATATTTTCCATGGCCCCTATTTCTTTAAGTATACGAATATTGTATACCAAGCGAAACAGGAGGTCAACCTATATTCTTTATATTGACATTCTCAACATATTTTTTAAAGATTTTTCCAAACTTTTCTAGCTCTTTTTTAGAAAACTCATTGTCTTTACTAAACTTCGAAGAAATACTCTTGCTATATTTAAAATTCTGCAAAGAAAAACTTTTCACCCCCTTCAAAAACCTACCCATATTTTCCATAATTTCTTCAGTATGCATACCTTTAACAACTGTTGTTCTAAATTCATAATCTACATTGGAATTTTTGATTAACTCAATACTTTCTAATATTTTTTGAATTTCGTTAAAACCCCCTGTAGTAGCTTCATACTCTTCCAAAGTAGATTTAATGTCCATAGCTATATAGTCAACAGCTTTTTCTTCCAAGAGTTTTTGTATAATTTTAGGGAAAGATCCATTTGTATCTATTTTTACATTGAAACCTTTTTCTTTAATTTTTTTAGCAAAATCAACAATCTCCTTATTAACACACGGCTCCCCTCCTGTCACAACAACTCCTTCTAGTAGATACCTTCTGTTTTTTAAGAACTTGAAAAATTCTTCCTCTGAGATTACCTCATCTTCCTTTGGAGGCTTTGTTACTAGTTCTGGATTATGACAAAAAGGACAACGGAAATTGCATCCATGCGTGAAAACCGTACAGGCAATTTTTTCTGGATAATCTATGAGGGTTGTTTTTTGTAACCCGGATATAGTCATAATTTTAGACCTTGTAGTTTTCTCTTACCTCCCATTCCGCTTTTTTACCTTTGTTCCAACAGTTTATGGGGCTAATATACCCGACTACTCTAGAATATACTTCACATTTTACCTTACACTTGTCACAATATTCATGCTCCCCATTCATATATCCATGTTCCGGACAAATACTAAAGGTCGGAGTTATTGAGAAGTATGGCATTTTGTAATTTTCTGCTATTTTTTTTACCAACTTTTTAGTAGCACACATAGATGGCATTTTTTCGCCAACAAATACATGGAAAACCGTACCTCCTGTATATTTACATTGAATTTCATCTTGATTTTGTAAAGCCTCACAAAGATCATCTGTGGCATCTACTGGAAGTTGCGTAGAGTTTGAATAGAAAGGTTCACCATTAGTAGTTGCAACTACAATATCAGGATACTTCTTCTTATCAATTTTAGCGAAACGATACGATGTACTTTCTGCAGGAGTCGCCTCAAGATTAAAAAGTACTCCTGTTTCTTTTTGATACTGTTGCATCACATCTCGCATATAATCAAGAACCTCTAGTGTGAAATCTCTCCCTTCTTTACTTAACAAATCTTTATTCATAAAGTTAAGAAGTGCTTCATTCATACCATTGATACCTATTGTATTAAAGTGATTACTCCAATACTTTCCAAATCTTTCTTTAATCCCGGAAAGATAATATCTAGAATATGGATACAGTCCTCGCTCCGTAGTATATTCTATTGCATCACGCTTGATTATGAGACTTTCTTTCGCTAAATCCATCTTCTCCTTCAATTGTTTGAAAAATTCCTTTTTGTTTTTTGCTGTATATCCAATTCTA
>SLHS01000043.1 GCA_007136035.1 Patescibacteria group bacterium
GATACAATAAAATTGTAAATTTGTTGAACTTAAAATCTCATGAAAAAATTCTAAGTCTCGGTAGTGGTAAAGGATATACATTTGAAGAATTTAACCACACTAACCCCATAGTGGGGATGGATATCTTTCCAAAAAGTGAAAATAAAGTTAAACAAAAAAACTTTAAATATATGCAAAGAAAGAATGATGTACTTCCATTTAAAGACAACTCTTTTGATATCGTTGTAAGCATAGGAGTTCTTGAGCATATACAACCAGAAGAGTCCTTTTTAAAAACATGTGAAGAGATACAAAGAGTTGGGAAAAAATACTTAGTTTTGGTACCAAATATAACAACAATTATAGAACCTCATTATGGATTCCCGTTTTTCCATCTACTTCATGAAAATAGTCAAAAAGCATTACAGAAGGGATTTAAATTAAAATACGTAGAAGAGAATCAAGACGGTAACGAGTATGAAAAAATACGCTATTTAAGAAGAAAAGAATGGAAAAAACTATTCCCTTCTGCAAATATCAAAACCTACATGCATATAGGTCCCCTAGTCACCAATCTCATCATCTGGAAGATCTAATTCTATCGTTTCCAAATCTATTTCCTCGACTTCTTCTAATTCTCCATCTGGTTCAATTCCATCTATTTCTAGACTCCAAAGATATTCCAAATTTTCTTGGACCCGTTCATAGAGGCTAAAAATGCCCGGTCTACTAAGATCCATTTCCTCTAAAACCGTTCTAGCATTACGAAAATATGTTCTAGCATTAACATAGTCCTGCAAACCCATAGAGATTTCACCGGCCAAGATCAAGCCTGGCACATAGTAAGGATTAATTTCTAATGCTCTTCTAACATCACTTATTGCTCCATTTGCATCTCCTGTTAAATAAAGGTAAGTTGCTCTATTAACATAAGGATTATAATTCTTCGGCTGTCGGAGTATAGTTTGCTCAGAAACCTGCAAGGCTATATTTATATAGTTTTGAAAACCCATTTTCACAAGTTCAGAATATATCAAATCCCTAGTACTCCAATTTATCCCCACCATAGGCGCTAAATCAGTAGCTTGCCTTGTCTCTTCAAGACTTG
This sequence comes from Patescibacteria group bacterium, assembly GCA_007136035.1. Classification (GTDB taxonomy): domain Bacteria; phylum Patescibacteriota; class Dojkabacteria; order SC72; family T1SED10-24; genus PWIP01. The sequence continues at coordinate 1,088 of SLHS01000043.1, forward strand.
CTTCTGCATAGACACCCACAACACGAACAAATTCCTGTCTTTCAATATCATCTACCAAATTCGCATACTCTTCAGATAATACGCTATCTATATAATCCATCAAAACTAAACCCACCTTTCTTCTAAAAACATAATTATTCGGATTCCTTTCTATTGCCCTATCATAATTATCAATGACTCTTCGAAGATTTCGTTCTTTTATCTCAATATCCTCACCTAAATCATACATTATAGATTCCGCTCTGACAGCATAAACTCTAGAAGAAAAATCATTAAAAATTTGATATAGAAAAATGATAGATACAAAGCATACTATGAATATAAAAAATTTGGGTAATGATTCGTTCTTTTCCGAACCTATTTTTTCAACAAAAAAGTCAGTTCGTATAACCAGTACCTCACTATATGTTCTACAAGCGATACCCTTGAGCAACGAAGAAACCCCTACCATCAAGAACAAGACAAAATAGAGTATAAAGCTATAATACGCAACAAAAGAAAAAAGGCATATATAAAAAATTAAAAGATAAAACAAAATAATGCCAACATTTTCAGCAGAGGTAGTCGGAATCATTTTTTTTCTAGTTTCATCTACTAAATATTTAAAAAACTGGCTAACAACTAAGAAACCCACAAATAACCAAATTAAAACACCTATAAACCCCCTATTTGCAACAATATTATATATTTCATTGTTTGCATATGAATAATTAACAAAATTCAAATCAATATCACCACTAAAAGCCGGCCTATAAAGATTATAAGCTATAACAAAATTGTCATTACCTAAACCAACTAAACTTCTAAAAGATGAGTCTGAGAGACTGCTAAGCGTTATACCCCAGATAGCATCATTATCTAAAGTAACCTGCTCAACCAAACTTTCTGAATCTATAAGCAATATTTCCTGAGCTACAGGCAAACGCGAAAGAGCGAAAACTACTGTACCTATTAACAAAAATAATATTGTTGTTACTTGCAAAACCTTACTCTTACATAGCACTGTTAAAATGAAAAATACCAAAAAAACTCCAAATAAACTACCGACACCTATCCAAAAAAGATTTTTTATTGTGAAAAGTGATATAGCTACAACAAAAACAAATACTATCGATATAAAAGCTAGTAGAAGGGAACTTTGTATTGCTCTTTTTTTCATATGAGCAAGACCTAAAGAAAACTTTCTATTTAAATAACCCTCATCACTACTAAAAATTTGAAAGAGATAGTGAAAAACGAAAAAACTAAGCAGTATACCTATAGACCATATTCCAACTGATAATTTTGCAGAGTTAAATAAAGGTAATCCAACCAAAAAGAATTTTTCAAATTCGGGTATAAATCCAAGAGGATTAAAACCATAAAAAGAAAAAATACTAAATATCGCTGTAAGTAAAATACCAAAACCAAAACAAAAAACTAAATTTACCACATTACGAATATTTTTAACCATGGATTTAACAATTAGCACATAAATTAGTATTGTTATTATTGAAATAAAACCAGTACCAAAGCGATACTCGTATCCCCAAAAACTTACCAATGAATCAGAAGAAAATAGGGTTGAAATAAGGAAAGAAAAACCTAAAAGTAACAAAATAGCATCTTTAGGACTTCTGTAAATTTCTACTTTACCTTTTATCAAAAACTTTATTAATTCAAAAGTCAATAAAACAACTGTAAAAACCATAAGGACAAAAACTCTACCATATTCAAACATCACCCACTCCAAAGGAAATAGTGAAATAGGTATTAAAATAAGGGAAACACAAAGAAAAAACATTTGGATCTTAGAAAATAATTTGTACCCATACTCATTGAAATTTGTACCGAAAGACTTTGATCCTTGA
>SLHS01000093.1 GCA_007136035.1 Patescibacteria group bacterium
GAAAAATTTGAAAGGGGTAAACCCCACCTTAACGTAGGAACAATTGGTCACGTTGATCATGGTAAAACAACCCTTACCGCGGCGATGATTAATACTCTTCACTTAAAAGGGCTTCTTGACAAGAAAACCAGTGTTGAAGAAATTGATTCCGCTCCGGAAGAAAAAGCGAGAGGACTTACAATTTCGATTTCTCACCGTGAATATCAAACGGAAAATCGTCACTATGCTCACATTGACTGTCCCGGGCATGCGGATTATGTGAAAAACATGATTACCGGAGCTGCACAGATGGACGGAGGTGTTTTGGTTGTTTCCGCAACTGACGGACCAATGCCACAAACAAGAGAACATATTCTTCTTGCTCGACAGGTAGGGCTTCCTTCGTTGGTGGTCTTTTTAAATAAAGTTGACATGGTTGATGATCAAGAAATGATTGACCTTGTGGAATCTGAAATCAGAGAGCTTTTAAACAACTACGAATTTCCCGGAGACGAGACACCGATTATTAAAGGATCGGCACTGAAAGCGCTTGAAGCAACTTCAGCTGACGACAAAGCACTTGAACCGATTATGGAGCTTCTTCAAGCAATGGATAGCTATATCCCGGAACCGGAAAGAGACGTAGATAAACCGTTTCTGATGGCAGTGGAAGATGTATTTTCAATTGAAGGAAGAGGAACAGTAGCTACCGGAAGAATTGAAAGAGGAATTATCAATGCCGGAGAAGAAGTGGAAATTGTCGGTCTTCATGATACGACAAAAACCACAGTGGTCAGCATTGAGATGTTTAATAAAAGCCTTGACAAAGGAATGGCAGGAGACAATGCAGGACTTTTACTCCGTGGAACGAAAAAGGATGATATTGAAAGAGGTCAAGTTCTGGCAAAAACAGGATCGATTACCCCTCATACCGAGTTTGAAGCAGAGGTCTATATCCTCGGCAAAGAAGAAGGAGGACGACACACTCCGTTTTTCAAAGGATATAAGCCACAGTTTTATATGAGAACCACCGATGTTACTGGAGAAGTAGAGTTGCCGGAAGGAACAGAAATGGTAATGCCGGGAGACACCGCAAAGTTAAACGTAAAACTTATTGCTCCCATTGCTCTTGAAGAACAACAAAGATTTGCTGTTCGTGAAGGAGGAAGAACCGTTGGAGCGGGAGTTGTAAGTAAAATTATTAAGTAGAATTAGAAAATTCTGATTATCGAATTTTTTGGTAATTATTGGAATTTAGAACTTTAAAGAATTGATGGCAAAAGAGAAGGAAGTAAAATCAAAAATTCGTATCCGTCTTCGTGCTTACGATCACAAAGTGATTGATACCAGTGCAAGGCAGATTATTGATACGGCTCTTCGGTACGGAAGCGACGTTTTGGGGCCAACCCCTCTTCCTACCGAGATTAAAAAACAAACCGTAAACAGATCTACCTTTGTTCACAACAAATAAAAGGAACAGTACGAGATAAGAATACACAAAAGGATTATTGATATTCTTAATCCCGGAGCGAAGGTTCTTGAAGCATTAAGAAATCTGACTCTGCCTACCGGAGTAAATATTGAGATTAAGATGTAGGTAGGGCCCAAGAGAAAGAAACTTTAGGTTTCCGAAACTATAAATATCGAGGAAATCCTCGATATTTAGTTTTGCAAAGTATTATGAATTTCATCATCGGAAAAAAATTAGGAATGACACAAGTTTATGGTGAAAAGGGAGAAGCACTTCCGGTGACTTTGGTTGAAGCCGGCCCTTGTACCGTAACGGACATTAAAACAGGCGAAAGGGACGGATACGATGCGGTGCAGTTGGGATTTGTAAAGCTTAAAGAAACCAAGGTAAAGAAACCACAGAAGGGCAAACCATACCGTTATTTAAAAGAAGTGGAAGGATCGTTTAATGTTTCTTTGGACAGTGAGTTTTTCGTGGATATGTTCAATCCGGGAGATAAAGTAAAAGTAAGAGGAGTTTCAAAAGGAAAAGGTTTTTCTGGTGTGATGAAGCGCTGGAACTTCAGTGGAGCGGGAACCTCTTCTCACGGAACAAAACATAACAACCGTAAGGGAGGATCTATAGGATCGATGTTTCCGCAGAGAGTGATGAAAGGAAAAAAAATGGCCGGAAGGATGGGAGCCGACAAAGTAACGGTGAAAAACATTAAGGTGGTAAATGTCGATAAAGAAAAAAACATTATCGCTTTAAGAGGGGCTGTTCCGGGTAAAAACGGGGGATTAGTGACTATAGAAAAAATATGATAAAAGCGGATTTGCACAATATAAAAGGAGAGAAAGAAAAGGAGATTAATCTTCCCGAAAGTGTTTTTGGGGTAAAAATTAATTCGGACCTTATCTATCAGGTGGTACGTATGCAGATGCTTTTGAGAAGACAAAACACGGCACATACCAAAGACCGTTCCGAGAAAAGAGGAGGAGGAAGAAAACCGTGGAGGCAGAAAGGGACAGGGAGAGCGAGGCACGGTTCAAGACGTTCTCCGCTTTGGAGAGGAGGAGGAGTTACCTTCGGTCCAAGAAATGAAAGAAACTACAAGAAAAAAATTAACAAAAAAGTAAAAAGAAAGGCTGTTTTCATGATTCTTTCCGCAAAAAAAGAAAAAGAAATGATATTCTTTGTTTCTTCTTTAGATGTTAAAGAACCGAAAACAAAAGAAGTAAAGAATTTTTTAAAAAATACTTTTTGTGATAAAAGCACATTAATCGTTCTTCCGGAAGTAGATAAAAACGTAATTCTTGCCACAAGGAACATAGAGAATGTGGATACCATCCAAGCGAAAGATTTGAATGCCTTGGATCTTCTTTCCTATAAACATCTTGTTGTGCCCGAAAAAGCGGTTGATGTTATTGAAAAAAACTTTAAGAAAGATTAAAAATGGCTGTTGATAAAAAAGAAAGAAAA
>SLHS01000055.1 GCA_007136035.1 Patescibacteria group bacterium
AGTGCAATGGATGGGCTTAAACTTTTGTCTACAAAAAATCCTTCCCAAGCTGAGGAGCTTTCAAGCAAACTTGACAGTTTGAATTTTGAAAGGCAGAGGTTAACAACAGAGACATTAATGCAAGCAAGGGAGAAGATAATGGCTGAAGAATTAAAGAGTTTAATTTTTGTTTCTGGTGAAGGATGGAATGAGGGAATAATTGGTCTCGTAGCAGGTAAACTTCAAGAAGAATTTCACCGACCTGTGATTGTTGTTTCAGAAAGTGATGGAGAAATTAAAGGTTCAGCAAGAAGTATTAATGGTCTTAATATTACCGAAATTATTGAAACATTTTCTGATTTTTTGATTAAATTTGGAGGTCATTCTCAAGCAGCTGGATTTAGTGTAAAAGAAGGAAAATTGGAAGAGTTTCGTAAAAATATAATTGAATACATTGAAGAAAATTTAGAGAAAAGTCTTTTGGATAGAAAATTGGAAATAGATACAGTTTTAGATACAAAGTATTTAAATATGGAATTAGCTGAAAAACTTTTTGAGCTTGAACCATTTGGATATGGAAACAGAAGGCCTGTGTTTCTTCTTGAGAAGGTTGTTGTTGTAAGTAAGAGAATTTTAGGAAAAGATCAAAATCATATGAAATTAGAAATTAAAGGTGATAATAGTGATGTTAATGAAGCAATAATGTTTAATTGTTTGGATGATATTGAAAAAATAGAGGTTGATAATGTAATGGACCTTGTTGGTAATGTAGGAATTAATGAATGGAATGGCTCAACAAAGGTACAGTTTGAAGTGAAAGACTGGAGAGCTTGTAATGACAGTTAGTGATGTATTAAAATATTCGTATTAAAAAGATAATTTTGAAAACTTAGAAATGAAAATCAAAAGACTTTTAGCTTTAGATGCTGCAGGTAAAGTCGGTGAGCAAGTTAAAGTGTGTGGTTGGGCTCAGACTGTTCGAGATCATGGAGGCCTAATATTTATTGATCTAAGAGATTGGAGTGGAATTATTCAGATTGTTGTTGATGAAAAAGATAAAGATATTTTTAAAATTGCAAAAACCATAGGTGTAGAATATGTCCTTAGTGTAAAAGGTAAGGTTGTTGAAAGACAAAAAGATTTGCAAAATGAAAAAATACCTACAGGTATGGTTGAGATTAAAGTTTCGGAACTTGAAATCCTCAATGAATCAAAAACTCCTCCTTTGCCCCTTTCTGAAGATGGTCGAGAAATTGACGAATTCGTTCGTATGAAATACAGATACATTGATATGCGTAGAAAAAGAGTTCGTGATTTAATTGAAAAAAGACACAGGCTTTTGAATTTTGTTACAAATTGGTTCTCAAACAATGGTTTTACACAAGTACAAACGCCCCTTCTCACGGTAAGTTCACCAGAAGGAGCGAGAGATTTTGTAGTTCCAAGTAGACTGTATCCAGGTAAATTTTATGCTCTTCCCCAGGCTCCGCAACAATACAAACAGCTTTTGATGGTTGGAGGACTACATAGATATTTTCAGATAGCCCCATGTTTAAGAGACGAAGACCCTCGTACAGATAGACATTATGGAACTTTCTATCAAGTTGATGCTGAACTTTCTTTTGTAGAACAAGATGATATTTTTAATTCTGTAGAACCATTTTTTAATGAAGTAGTTTCCGAATTAACAGATAAAAAACTTAAAGAGTATCCAATCCCAAGAATTTCTTACAAAGAGATTATGGAGACATATGGTAGTGATAAAGCGGATTTAAGATTTGAAATGAAACTTGTTGATTTAACAAAACCTTTCAAAAATAGCTCAATGGATATTTTTAAAAATGTTGAAGCAGTTAAAGGTATTCTTGTAAATCGCGAGTTTACTAGGAAGGAAATAGATAATTGGACGGATGCTATGAAAAAGCAGGGTGCAAATGGTCTTGCGTGGTTTAAAATCTCAAATGGGACTTTTGATGGACCTTTGGTTAAGTATTTTAAGGACGATGATTTGAAAAAAATTAAGAAATTATTTAAAGAACAAGGTTATAAAATTGAAGGTGAACAGATGCTTTTTGCAGTTGCTGGAATTCGTAAGGAAGTCAACGAGCAAATGGGCTGGTTGAGATCAAAAATGGGTGATCTTTTAGAACTAAAGGATCCAAATTTGATAGCTCTTGCATGGGTTGTTGATTTTGATATGTTTCAATGGGATGAAAAGAAAAATACTTGGGATTTTATGCACAATCCTTTTTCGATGCCTTCGGGAGGTTTGGAAGCTCTAAAGAAGAAAGATCCAAGTGAAATTAAGGCACAACAGTATGATTTCATTGGAAATGGTTATGAACTTCTTAGTGGTTCTATTCGTAATCATCATCCAGAAACTTTTATTGAAGCCTTTAAAATATGTGGATATTCTGAGCAAGAAACCAGGGACAAATTTGGTCATATGATATCTGCTTTTGAATACGGTGCCCCTCCTCATGGAGGTTATGCATTAGGTCTTGATAGGTTTTCAATGGTACTTTTTGATGAAAACAATATTCGTGAAATTTATGCATTTCCTATGTCAGGGGGACAGGAAATAATGACTGGTTCTCCAAGACCTATAGATAAGGAAGTATTGGATGAGTTAGGGTTGAAGTTTAAGTAGGCTTAATCAATTTCAACATCTTGTATGAATTCGTAATCTATTGCTGGATAGTAAAAAATGAAGTCTCCAACAACTCCTGTTGTAAAAGTAGCTTCACCACTTACCAAATATATTGGTTGTAAAAATTCCTGTTCATGAGGAGCATCGTAGTAAACTATATTAATATCTTTGATGGTAAAGTTACGAACATTTTTTGTACCATCTTGAAGTACCTTATCTCCATCTTTTTCGTTAAGGTACATAAGACTTGCTTCTTGATTTTGAACATATGTTAG
>SLHS01000061.1 GCA_007136035.1 Patescibacteria group bacterium
CATCTTTGGTAGTTGCAGAAACGAATTTTTCTTTTACAAGCAGAAAAAATTTAAATTTGGACGAGTCTTTAACACCCGATATTGAAATTAATTATCATCGTCCTCAACAAATTTTGGTTTTTCACATTAAGCCATCACACAGTTACCTTTTAAATGATACAACTACATGGATGCGTCTTTTTCACTATTACATTACAACAAGGTTAGAATTTCCTGATATGCCGTTTAATTATCTAATTGATAGGTCTGGAAATATCTATGAAGCTATAGAGGGATCTGAAGGTAGGACCTCATATATACAAGGTGAGGAAGGTTCTGTAGTTGTTGCATACCTATCGGAAAGTGCTGATTTTTCGCCCTCTGTACGAAGGGGTTTTAAAAGTTTAATAGAGAGCTATTCTTACAGATTTGGAATTTCAAAAGATCGTGTTAGGTCAGTAGATTTTGTTGTATCCTCAGATTCTGAGCTCCCCTTTTACAAGGAATCTGAAAGTATTTTTGAGCAATCTTTTCTTTCAATGATTGATGGTTTTGAGTATTCAGATACTATGAATCTTCGTTTGTCTGGAGAAATTGTAGATGTTGAATATGATGAAAGTATACAGTCAGGTGAAAGATTGGGAGTTTCACTTATTTTAAAGAATACTGACAGTTTTTCTTGGTATCTTGATGAAGGTATGGTTTTTCTTTCAACGGTTGATGGTGAAGAAAGCCCATTTGCAATAAATCAGGATTGGGATAGTTTTAGTAAACCTTTAAGTTTAGAGTCCCAGACGGTTTTGCCTGAAGGTGAAGTAGAAGTTTCTTTTGAACTTGGTACAGAAACTATTTTACCTGGAAATTATGAAGTAGAGTTTAGGTTTGTTGTTTTGCCAGATGCTGATGTTGCAGGTAGTCAATTTGAAGTTAGCTTTGAAATTGAAAAGGGAGATCGTAAGATTGTACAAATAAGGCCAACGAATACTGGGGCATTAACGGTTTATGGATGTCCCGCTTACACTTGTGAAATGGTAGCAGGAGCTGTATCTGGTGAGAGGTATGTAGTATTAGATGAGCAAGATGCTTGGTACAAGATAAGTGTAGATGGGGTTGAAGGATGGGTGACAATACATTATGCTACACCTGTTGATTAATTTCCGAATTAAGAAGCTTAAAGGATGTTAGACATTATTGAAAGTATAACAGAGGGTTTAAATCCTCCTCAAAAAAAAGCTGTTATGCAAACAAAAGGACCTTTGCTTGTTTTTGCAGGAGCAGGTTCTGGAAAAACTAGGGTGATCACAAACAGATGCGCATATTTAATAGCTAAAGAAAAAGTCTCTGCAGAGAATATCTTAGCAGTAACTTTTACAAAAAAGGCTTCCGAAGAAATGATTGAAAGAATAGGAGATATGTTAAAAGAATTAGGCTTGAAGGTCTCCTCAAACCCGCTAGTTGGTACATTCCACTCTATAAGTGCTTTGATTCTGAGAAAAGATGGAGATAAATTAGGAATTTCTACAAACTATTCAATATATGATTCAGCAGATTCAGAAAAATTGGTAAAGGATATTATGTTGGAGATGAATATTGATATTAAGCAATTTAAACCAAAAGCAATAGCACATATGATTAGTAGTGCAAAAAATGAATATATCAGTCCAGAAAATTACGCAATACAACATTCTGGTTTCATTGAGGACATGGTAGCAGAGATTTATCCTGAGTATCAAAAACATTTGGAAAGTTCTAATGCTTTGGATTTTGGAGACCTACTTTTTAAAGTTGTAAAACTTTTTGAAGAACATCCAGACGTTCTTCAAAAATATCAAGAGCAGTTTAAATATATTATGGTTGATGAATATCAAGACACTAACAAGATACAATACCTTTTTGTTAAACTTTTATCAGATAAATACAAAAACATTTGTGTTGTAGGAGATGATGACCAAGGGATATATGGTTGGAGAGGAGCTGATATCAAAAATATTATTTCTTTTGAAAAAGATTTTCCAAGTGTAAAAGTTGTAAAGCTTGAACAAAATTATCGTTCTGTACAGAATGTTATAGATGCAGCAGTTGCAGTTATATGTGGAAACAATCATAGAGTTGATAAAAAACTTTGGACAGATAGGGAGTGTGGTAGCCCATTAACAGTTTATCAAGCAGAAGATGAAAAAACAGAAGCCCAGTATGTAGTTGATGAAGTTATTAGTTTGCAAAATCAAGGATATAGTTTAAATGATATAGCTGTATTGTACAGGACAAATTTCCAATCTCGAGTTATAGAGGAAGCTTTTTTGAAAAATGGAATATACTACAAACTTGTGGGTGGTTTTAGATTTTATGAAAGAAAAGAAATAAAAGATATTTTAAGTTTTATGAGATTTATTAACAACCCAAAAGATGATCTCAGTCTTTTGCGTATAATTAATGTACCTCCAAGGAAAATGGGGCCTACATCATTGGGTATGCTTACTTCAATTTCAAAGGAATTGCAAATGCCATTGGCTTACGTTTTGCTTTTTGGGTATTGTTTAATAAATGATATACAGCAGAAGGATGTTGGTAGTGAATTGGATATTTCTAGAGCTCAGGAACTTGAAAATTACAAAGAAATTCTACTAAAACAAGAAAGGTGCATTAATCTCTTCGGTGAGATATATTTTGAATCCTTTGATCTAGATGTTCTCTCTGTTATTGAAAACATACTCTCGAAAACTAACTATGTACAATGGTTGGATGATGGTTCAGAGATAGCTGAATCTAAGAAGGAAAATATCAATGAATTAAAAAATCTAGCCAACAGTTATATTGAAAAGGGTTCTACAAATTCTTTAAGTGATTTTCTCGCTGATATAGCATTGATAGAGGCAGAGCAAGAAAAAATAGATGAGAGTAAAAATACTGTTACTTTAATGAC
>SLHS01000042.1 GCA_007136035.1 Patescibacteria group bacterium
AAGTAAAACCATATTTTGTACCCGATGTTAATTCTCCTATGTTTATTACCTCTATATAATCATTACCTCCTGCTCCTCCTTGATGACATCTAGCCTCTATGAAATCCTCCTCCTCTGCATCATAGTGAGGTAAAGCTACACCAATAGTCCAAGACCCTTGTTCTACAGGAGAAGTGGACACTCCCGTTATAGTTAACTCTTCATCATCATCCACACACCAAACTTCAGCTCCTACTCCTGGAAAAATTATCCTAAACTTCCTTATATTATCTTCATCTTCTAAAGTTGTAGAAGGAGTAAACATAACCGTCATCTCCGTTGCTACATCTGCTTGCATGCGTTCTAAAAAAAGAAATCCTTCTCCTAAAACATCTGCCCTTGAAACCATTCGAAAAAGTGGAGTAAAAAGAAAAATACCCACCAGCAAAAATACTATGGGTACAGTAATCCTGTTAATCATCTTATTCATATAACCAAATTATTAAACTTAAATCTACTCCCATAATAGATTTTTTAAAAAAGCTTGTCAAGTACTCTATTTATGCACCAGCCAACACTGAAACATAATCCCCATCTTTAACAATATAGTCTTTACTATAGTTCTTTACTAAACCTTTTTCCTTAGCTCTTATCCAACCACCAACATCAATCATATTTTCAACATTAATAAGATCTGCAGCAATAAACTTATCACTTAAATCATTGTGTATTAAACCTGCAGCCTCTTTGACACTTGAACCCTTAACTATAGACCATGCATTACATTCTTTCTCATTCCCAGTATAGAAAGTTATTAGGTTAAGCCTTTTATAGGCCAATTCAATGATATCCTCTATTAACAAAACATCTTCATCAAGCAAAGAGAGAAAACTCTTTTTTTCGTTTTCATCCATATTCACAAAATCACCAACCATCTTCACATCAACCATTATTAAAAAATCCCTATCTTCTTCTTTTAACCAATCTTTTTGAGAGAAATTGTCAACCCCCTGTCGGATATTTAAAAGGAAAATCCTTTTTTTAGCCGTCAACAAAGCCAATTCCTTAACTATCTCTCCCTCCTTCTCACTAAGCTCCATCTCAACTATTGGAATACCTTGGTTTAAAAACTCAAGTATTCTCTCTCCCCCACCCTCATATTTTTCCAAAACCTCAATATCCTTAAAAATCAATTCCGATTGGACTATTTCAAAATCTTCATAAGGATTAACCCTGTTATATACATGAGAAATGTTTTCACTTTCAAAAGCCCTTAAAACATAAAGGATTACATCCACTTCACGAATATGGGCTAAAAATTGATTACCAAGCCCCTCTCCTTTTGAAGCACCTTTAACAAGCCCTGCAATATCTACAAATTTTATAGCTCCAGGCACAACTTTTTTAGCATCATAAAACTGTGCAAGTTTTTTTAATCTTTCATCAGGTATCTCAACAACACCAACATTTTTATCTATCGTACAAAACGGAAAATTCTCTGCTGGTATTGAATTTTGTGTTAAAGAATTAAACAATGTTGACTTACCAGAATTAGGTAAACCTACTATACCAACCGAAAGAGAATGCGATTTCTTTAACATTAATGTTTTTTCCTTTAAGTTATTGTATTATTATATTACACTTTTAGAACAAGATTTATGATTTTAACAAAAAGAAACTTAAAAAACTACATAATCACAGTACTTGTAACAACCCTACTACTATTACTACAAACCACATCTATCACTTCTGCAAACGACTTCATCGTAAATTCATCACTAAACATATATCTCAAAAACTTAGATGATGATTTTGTAACGATAGAAGAAATCTTGGAAGTTAAAACTTTTAATCCTAGCTATTACATACCTAAAGGCTCTGAACAAACTACAGTCACAAAAAAAGATAAAATTATCAAAGACACTCTCAAGGTTACAGGAAGATACGGAAGATCTATAGATTACAAGTTAGAAAAACAAGAGGAAAGTTTTCACATAATTGTGAGTAATCCGGAGAATATAACTAAAGATAATCCGTTTTTTGCAAAGATAGAATATCAAACACAAGAATTTGTTAACCAAAATGGCAATATTATAAATCTCTACCTTCCGGGATTACATAGGGACACACAATTTGAACATACTGATGAAATACATAGTTTAAAAACAAGGTATAACTATTTTTTAACATATCACGTACCAACAGATGCTCCTCCAGTATCATATATAACTCCTAAATCAATAGCCCATAAATCAATAGAAGAAGATTACAGAAAATATACTTTCTCACAACAAGATCGCATAAAAAATACAGGATGGATTCAACTTGGACAAGAACAATTTTACCATTTCAAAATCTCTCAAAAAATTCCACAAACAGACTTCCTAACACCAGAAGCTTTGAGCAAACATACGAATTGGCTTTCTACAAATATTTTAGAGCTAGCTATACCCAGAGAGTTTGCTGAAAACAATCAAGAAGTGTTCATAAAGAAAGTTACTCCAGAACCAAAGAGAATCAGAACTGACGATGAAGGTAATATTGTCGGAATTTTTGAAATAGATGCCAACAGAGAAAAAGAAGTTGTAATAGAAGGATATATTAAATTATCCAAAAGCAGAAAAGAAATTCCTGATTTTACAATAGTAGAATACAAAGAAAGAATAAAAGAATTAAGCAAATTAGACATATACACACAACCAGATCGATATTGGGAAAGTGATAACCAAGAAATAATTACTGTAGCAAACAAATTACTTTCTCAAAGTGATGAATCATCCATTCTTAATTTGATTAGGAACAACTACAATTTTGTTATTGATACATTGGAATATAGTGTACAAAAAGCAGAAGGAGAGAACAATAGAGTTGGGGCTTTAAAAGCACTACAAGGAGCAGAAAGCGTATGCATGGAATACGCAGATTTAATGATAGCAATTTTAAGGGCACAAGGTATACCATCAAGAGCAGCATTTGGCTATGGTAACGACCCTTTACTTACAGACACAGATGAAAGAATTGGACACCAATGGTTACAAATTTGGATGCCAGATTACGGTTGGCTTTCTGTAGATCCTACCTGGGGAGAGACAGGGAGGGAATATATAGGAGGCGATTTAGATCATATGCTTTGGTATACAGTTGGAGATTCCAAACAGCGAGTAACAGACTTTGCAATTTATACAGCTGACATTATAGATGCTCAAATATTTGGCTCATATAACGTAAATATTGAGGCATTAAATGAAAGAGATGTTCCAAATTTATCACAATTAAAAACCGCTTCAGAACTTTCCATGCAATATGCAATTCAAACTGAGGAAGAGATGAAAGAAATAGAATATCTTCTTAAAACAACAATGCTTGGAAGAGTTTTAATATTTATAGTACCAATAGCTATTGTACTTTTGTCAATAACTATTATTAGCGTTTTGATTTCGAAAATTTTTAAGAGGAATAAGTAAATAGTTTATTCTCATCGTAAGTTTCTTGCGCATTCTTTATTCTCTGCTCTGCTGTTGAATAAAATGTCATCAAAACATCGCCCTTTTTAACTTCATCACCTAAAAACTTATTAAAATAAATGCCAGCTTCTTTTATACCTGGTGTACCAAGTGCTCTAGAAATTTTCACAACCTCCTTATTACTAATACTTTCAATAATACCATCTTTTGTTGAGAAAACTTCAAACTTCTTCTCTCCCAATTTGATATCTTTTGAAAAAATTTTTTCCTTACAACCCTGTGCAAAAGCAATCTCCCAAAACTTTTTCTCTGCTTTTCCTGAATCCAAACAATCCCTAGCCATACCCTCACCCATACCTTTTTTCGCTTTACCTGCAAACTCCAGTAAATCACCAGCCATTGTAACAACAGCATCCTCAAGTTCAACACTCTTGCCCTCATCATTTTCCAAAATCTTTAAAACATCTCTAATTTCTAAATTAGGACCAATACCTCTACTATCTGGCCCTATTACATTTCTTGTATAAACATGACATTTTATACCCACTTTATTAAAAAGTTTGATAAATGATTCTGATACAAGCTCTATATCTTCTGGCTCAGAAATTTTTGTCTCTTTCCCGTATGGAAGATCTATTAAGATATGTGAAATTCCCATTGCTAATTTTTTTGCAACAATACTAATTATAAATTTTTGATAAGATTGTACATGAAGACCTTTTTCAACACGAATTAGGATATCATCTGCTGGAGCAATATTTAGATTACCACCCCATGCAAGAACACCACCTGTTTGGGCAACAATTTCTTGGATTTCATCCCCATTAAAATTCACAGGCATAATAACTTCAAGAATATCTGTGGTTCCTGCTGGTGACGTTATAGCTCTAGTAGAAGTGTTTGGGATTATTAAGCCAAAAGAAGCAATTATGGGGACCAATAGTGGAGTTATTCCTTTCCCTGCAATTCCACCAATTGAATGTTTATCTACTACCAAACTACCATTTTTTTTAACATTTTTAAAATCCAAAACCTCCCCAGCTGCAACCATACCCTTAACTGCATACAGAGCTTCTTCATCATTAAAACCAGGGCTAAACATTGTAGCCATAAAATACGCCATTTCTGCAGAACGAATTTTGTGCTGTGAGATATCTTTCATTATCTCACTCATTTCCTCCTCATTTAATCTTTCCCCCTGTAACTTTTTCGCTATATAGCCTACTGATCTTGACTTACTCATTAATTCTACTCTCACATACGAACCCGCTGTTAAATCCGTTCCATCCCAAATATCACTGTAAAAACCAACTTCACCTTCCTCAACCTTTGTATCAGTTATATTAACTGTACAAGAATATTCGTGATCATACGTACTAACCCAAACCTTATCACCGGCCACTAGACTTTCATTCTCAGCATCTAACTTATTAAGTAAAATTTTGAGATAATCACCCGCCTGTAAATCTATTTTTTTAACTTTGAGATATAAAGCCATGTATGTGAAAAATAAATTAAAATAGCCACTGAAATTCTTGCTGAATTACCTTACTAATATCTTCCGACTTAATAATTCCAAGTTCTGTAATATATCCTGTTATAAATTCCCTATTTATTTTCTCAAAGGCTGGATTAACCATATTCAAACCTTCAGGAGCATCTTTCCAAATTTCTTTACTAGCTCTATACTCTATTTCAACAGGTCTATATGCCGTCTCAACTTCTATCTTTAATATTGGGGTCACAACATATACTGGTTTACTAACAAAATACGCTGCTAAAGCAATACCCCAACTTCCAATTTTATTTAAGGCATCTCCCCTCATAGTAATTTCATCAGCCCCTAAAAAAACAACATCTATTGGGTGAGTCCCTCTATCAATAATAAAGGATTCTGCTGCACTATCTACCATTAAAGTTGTCTCTATACCTGCTTCATTTAATCGACTAGCTGTAATACGACCTTGATATAAAGGACGTGTTTCAGTACATGCTGCTTTAAAATTATCAACCTTCTGAGCTTGATTTTTAATAATGCTAACAGCGGTCGAAGAATGACAATGTGTAAAAACCTCATCCACCCCATCCATAATCTGCAAACTATTATGAATTATTTTCTTCTTTGCATTTGTAATCAAGTCTAGGAACTCATCACACAATTGATAAACTTTTTCTTTACACTCATCAACGTCTCGCAAACCTGGATTTCTAATAACTAACATACGTAAAATAAATTTCAAACCGTTTTTTGCCAAAGGCTCATTTTCTCTTGCAAAAGCTAATTTATACCCAACCTTATTTAAATCATCCAAGAACCTTTCATAATCATCAATCCTCCTATCATAACTATTAAGAAACAATTTGATACCCTCAAATGTGGCTATAGCGACATTTGTTGCACCCTGTATTTTAACACTTTTAATGTCATCTACTATTTCATCTACTTTTTTATATTTACTAAAATCTATTTCCGCCATACTTACTTATATTAAATCTAATCTAATTTCACAAGTTCTTTATAATTAGGCACTTTTGTTTCCAAACCTAACTCCATTTGTATTTTTTCAGAAAAAGCTATACCTACATCCTCATCTGCATGACACACAAAAACTTTTCTCGGAGTTTTACCAAAATTACGCAACCAATATCTCAAATCTCTCTCATCACCATGAGCAGAGAAACCTCCTAAAGTATGTATTTGAGCTCTCGATTCATAATCCTTCCCTTTTATCTGAACAATTGGTTCTTTATCAACAATTCTCCTCCCAAGAGTACCACGAACCTGATAGCCTGCAAATATAATGTGATTGTTCGGGTTTTCAATATTATTTGCTAGATGATGTACAACTCTACCACCAGTACACATTCCACTACCCGCCATAATCACCGCTCCCTTAGCTGAAACCAATCTTTTTGACGCTTCAACATTTTGAATAGCTTCAAATTCTTCAAAATCGAAAGGATCATCACCCTTTTCAATTAGTCTTGTAGCATCCTCATCATAAAATTCTGGAAATTTACGAAAAACCTTTGTAGCCTCTATAGCCATTGGACTATCCAAATAAACAGGCATCCCCTTTATTATTTTCTTACCATAAAAAAGATTTAATTCATAAATTAATTCTTGTGTTCTTTCAATTGCAAAAGTAGGAATAATTACATTAGCCTGAGTTCTTTTAGCTTCCTTCAATATCGCCAAAAACTCTACCATTGTCTCATCCTTGTTTTTGTGAAGACGATTACCATAAGTTGCTTCCATACACACATAATCTGCTTCTCTGATGTACTCTGGATCACGAATGATTCTTTGGCCTAACTGACCAATATCTCCAGAAAAAACAAATTTCCTAGCTCTACCATTTTCATTTTTAACCCAAAGTTCAACCATTGAAGAACCTAGAATATGCCCTGCATCTCTAAGACGAAATTCTAAGTCTTCATTTAAAGTCACAGATTCACTATATGGGTATGTTTCAAAAAGTTTAAGTGTATTTTCGACATCTTCTTCTGTAAATAAAGGCTCATCTTTTTCATATTCGCTACCTTCCCAACCCCCCTTGTTTTGTTTACGATTAGAGCGTGCCCTATCCTCCTTTTGGAGTCTTGCAGAATCAAAAAAAATTATTCTTGCCAATTCCTTCGTTGGAGTTGTGCAAAAAATTTTACCTTTAAAACCTCTTTTTACCAACAACGGAGTCCTACCTATATGATCATAGTGTGCATGTGTCAAAAAAAGATAATCTATTTCACTAGCTTCAAAGGGAAAATCTTCGTAATTTAATTTTTCAATTTCACTTGAACCTTGGAAAGCACCACATTCGACTAGAATTTTTAACTTTCCGGTATTTAGATAAAAACAAGAGCCTGTTACTGTTCTAGCTCCACCTAAAAATTGCAATTCCATTTTGAGCAGTATCTACATATCAAATTAACTACTTGCCAGTGCATGATATCATAAACTCCCTTATTGCTTCACTATATTCTTCTCTATCTAATGCGTATTTTATCGAAGCCTTTAACATATTCAAAGGATCTCCTGTTGTCAACCATTCACCGTCAATTTTCTCAACAAGTACTTTTTTTTCTTGTGCCATTCTATGGATACTTTCAGCAAAGTTGAACTCTTCCCCAGCACCGAGTTTTAAAGGGTCAAGGTATTCAAAAATTTTTGGAGAAAAAACATGCCTACCATAATACGCAAGATTTGTTTTTGCATCCTCTCTACTTGGCTTCTCTGTCAAGGCAACTAACTGATTTTTACTACCTTCTTTGAATTCTACAATTCCATATTTTGAGACTTCATCCCAATCCACCTCCTGAGCAGAAACAACACCTGCTACTTCTTCGTCTTTTTGAAAAGATTCAATCAAAGTTTTAATAGCTGGCTTTTCAGAAAGAACTAAATCATCACAATAAACCATAGCAAAATTTTCTTCTCCAATCCATTTTTTTGCTGAAAGCACAGCAGCAGCAGAACCTTTTGGTAAAGAAACATCTTGTTTAATAAAAGCAAAGTTTGCAACATGATTTCCATATTGAACTTTTTTAAGAATTTCATCCTTACCACCCTTTTTCAAAAACTCCTCAATATCATCAGCCACATCAAAATATTGCTCTGTAGCAGAAGAAGTCTTTCGTACAACAACCACTATATCTGTAATACCCGAATCAACAAGCTCTTTAACAACATAGTGAATTGTTGGGTATTCAAGTATAGGGAGCATTTCCTTTGGAACCGTCTTTGTAGCGGGTAAAAATCTTGTTCCAAAACCCGCAGCCGTAATGATTGCTTTCGTTACTTTTCGATTATTTTTTTGAGACATATTCTTTTGCTAAATCAATTAATTTATCTTTTGTATTTACAAGAGGATCTTCAAGAACTTGCTCAAGTAAATAGTCTAGAATTTTACCAACCTCAGGTCCCCTTGGTACACCTAAAGCTATTACATCTTCACCCGTTATAGCTAAATCTGTAATCTTTAAAGCCATGTCTTTCTCCCTAACTTCTGATATTCTTCTTTGTAAATGTTCTATTTCCCTTGATTCAAAAGCCGTTCTTGGATTTGAAGCAGCATCAGCAATACGAAGTTGAAAAAGATCATCAATATTCTCCTCCCCAACCCTCGAAATGAATCTTCTTACTGCCCCATCCGACCACGCTTTTTCATTTATTTTTTCAATTTCTTCAGAAGTCATTCCTTCTTCTACATGAGGGAAAAAGAACATATGATTTCTAACAAGAGTTGCAGTCCTTTCTATTTCACTCTTTGAGAATTTCATCCTTTTCATAATTTCACGAGTCATTTTTTCACCTTCAGCGTCATGCCCATAAAAACGACCATCTCCCATATCCTTCCTTGGTTTGGCAATATCATGAAAAAGTGCAGCTAATTTGACCCTGTCCGGTGCAATATCACAAGTTTTTAAAGCATGCCAATATACATCATCAGCATGATATAGTTTTTGCTCAACTCCATATGCTTCAACAAGCTCTGGGAGAAAAATTTCCAGGAGTCCTGTTTTTCTCATAAGCTCAATACCCAAAGAAGGCTTCGGAGAATTCATAAGCATCTTTACAAATTCATCACGTATTCTTTCCATAGAGACCATCCTAGCTATTGGCAATGCTTCTTTAATTGCATTAAATGTATCCCTTTCCATATCAAACTGTAATTGGGAAGCCATACGACAAGCCTTAAAAGCCCTAAGTCCATCCTCTTTAAACCTCTCTATTGGTGTACCAACAGCCCTTACAATACCAAGTCCCAAATCCCTAACTCCATCAAAAGGGTCATAAAGATCAAATTCTTTAGGCACTTCTGAGCCATCTAAAGAAGCACTAGTTAAATCAAGGGCCATAGCATTGAATGTAAAATCTCTACGACCTAAATCTTTATCTAGATCATCAATAAAAACAACTTTTGAAGGCCAACGACCATCCACATAATTTTCTTCACTACGAAAGGTTGTAACTTGAACCTCATGTACCTCTCCATGTTGATCAGGCACTAAAGCAGTAACCATACCAAATTGAGCCCCTGTAGAGACAGATTTAGGAAAAATTTTCAACATAGTCTCTGGTTTTGCATCAGTTGCTAGATCGTAATCCTCCGGAACGACATCAACAACTACATCCCTCAAAGCACCCCCTACCAAATAACATTTGTACCCTTCCTTTGCCAATATTCTAGCTACTTTTTGTACGTAAAAAGGTAAAACAAAAGAAATCTTCATAAACACATCATACCAAGAATCTTAAACTATATACAAACCTCATCCTCTAAGCCAAGAAAGGATATTTTTTTACATTTTAAATCTTCATATATATTCTCAAACACTAAAAGAGACGAAGTATCTTCAACATTACTTTCAAAAACAAACTCTTGCGATTCTGAATCATATTCAAAAGAAATTTCTACATCTGGAATATATTTGAAGATTAAACTATCAACAATTTCTTTCTCAAGAATAATAGTGTTTTCCAAAACCAAAAAATGTTCTTTTTCTAAAATTTCAAAAACAATTTTACAAGAAAAAACCTCCTCTGAATTTAAAATCCCAGTATTTATTAACAAACCCTGACTGTATTTTACGAAATTGCAATCAGATTCTTTTAAAATCTGAAACCTTTTATCAAAATTTAAATTAAAAACTAAAGAATCTAAATCCATACCCTCATTCAAAACTTCAACTTCTAAAACTAAATCATCACCTATACCCAAATCCTCACCATCATTTAAAAAACGAATCTCTACTTCTGGGGGGATATAATATTCCAATGATCTACCTACCAAACTGTACGGCATCAAAGTAATGTACATACTATCTCCTCTTGGATACCAATCGATATCAACACTTCTTGCAAACCAATCCTCAGAATTACCAACATCGGATCTATTGTAAAGAAGTGTTTTGGTATCACTAGATAGTGGTAAAAATTTCTCAGAACCCCAAACAATACTTTCTGTTTTGTAAGTAGATTTTTTAATTTTAAAAGAATCCAAGAGGTTTAAACCAGAGCTATAGTTTTGACCATAGTTAATTTGATATTCGTAAATATATTCCTCCTCTGGAGAAAAATTTCTTGTATGGAGAAAATCCCCATGTGAATATTCAATATTTGATAAATAAAAAGACGCGATATTCTTTAACTTTAAATTAACATCCACTACCAAATCACCATTTTCCAAAATACTGGAGTTCCAATCAAAATTTTTTATCTCTAATGGTTGAAATATCTCAAAAGAGGTTAATTTAAAAAATTTAATTTCATTATCCTGAAGATTTAGAACCAAAGGGGAAGATATATAGTGTCCTCTTTTAAGTAAATCATAGCCAAAAAAATTGTAACGATCATAACCAAAAGAACCTTCTACACCAAAAACACGCAAATCCCCCATTCTTGCACTATCTCTAGTAATAAAGAACATCCAATCCTTAAGAGTCACCTCATGGCCACTTTCGTTTTTAGCAATTACAAAAACTCCTACCTTTGTACCCCCAGGAATTCTAAGATTATCATTCACACGCCTAGTTCTTCTGTATCTATCCCCTACAATACTTACATGTTCATCCCAAACTATATTTTCTTGCAAAAATTCCGTTTTTTTACCAATAACAGAGTCTAAATCAAATTCTAAGGTATATATTTCTTCCTCATCATCAGGGAAACTATCTATTGAAAACAGAGTTGTAACATAAACCTCACTGTCTTCATAATCCTGAAATATATGGAAATCGTCACCATAAACATAATCAAAAGAAAAAAGAAAAACAGGGAGGAAAAAAGTAAAAATTTTAACATATCTCTTCACTTTAGAATTATTAAAAGTTATTTTCTTAATATAAATATAATAGCTTTTAAAAATGAAAAAGATGAAAAGAAAAAATGAAAAAGAAAACGGAGGGACAGGGATTCG
>SLHS01000088.1 GCA_007136035.1 Patescibacteria group bacterium
AAAAAAAAAAAGAAATAGAGAAATTAAAAATAATAGAAAACAAAATATCGAAATTAATAAAAGAATATTTTGATGTTCATGTAAAAAAATTACAAGCAGAGAATGAATACCAGGGTAGTATTTTTGTAGATGCAGTCTCAATAATAGAGCTCTCAGTCTCTAAAGTTCGGGAAATTAGAAAAATACTTACTTAAAAAGCTCCCAATCAATTGTATTTGTTAATATTTTAGGTTTTTTCTTATCTACCATAACAATATATTCAAACATACAAGCTCGTTTTCGATCTTTCGTTTTGATAGTCCAGTAGTCTGTGCATGTATATATGCTTGGATCCCCCTCAACTATTTGAGCTTCTATACAAATGACTAGACCTTTTTGTAGCTTTTGGTTTGCTCCAAGTCCTCTGTAGGGTGGTATGTCAGGAGAATCATGTAAAGATTTTCCAATGCCATGTCCTACAAATTCTTTGACTACATTTAATGAATGTTTTTTAGCATGAGAGTCTATTGCTTCACCTATCTCCCCTATTGAATTACCCAAAAAAGCATTGTGAACACCAGCAACAACAGCATTTCGACTTTCGGTTACAAATTTTTTGTCTTTTTTGGATAACGGTTCCATCCCTAAAGTAAAACAATGATCCGTATAATAGCCATTTTTTATAATCCCAAAGTCAACTTTTACGATATCTCCCTTTTTAATAATCTCTTCATTTGGTATACCATGAACAACTGTATCATTTAAGGAAATGCATGTCGTAAATTCATATTCTGGTGCATTCCCTACTTTAGCTCCTTTAAATGCAGGTTTTACATCATATTGTTCACACAATTTCTGAGCATAATTATCAATTTCTAAGGTTGTAATACCTGTTTTTACAAATTCTTTTATTTTTCCAAGAATTTCAATAGATAAGTCACAAACTTGCTTGTATTTACGAAGTTCTTTTTTATTTTTAATAATCATTGTTGGATAATAGCACTTTTTGTCGTATTAAAAAAGTTTTGATATACTGGGCATATGGAGATAATATGTTGGAATGTAAATGGTTTAAGAGCTGTTGATCGTAAAAATGCTTTAAAAAATATTTGGGACTTAAGACCAGAAGTTTTTTGTGTTCAAGAAACTAAGGTAGATAAAGATGAGGTTCCATTTGATTTAAGGTATGTGGAAGGTTATAAATCTTTCTTTACTTCCGGAAAGAAAAAAGGCTACAGTGGTGTGGGTATGTATACTAAAACTGAACCTTTGTCTATAGAATATTCTTTTGGAGATAAAAAATTTGATGATGAAGGAAGAGTTATAAAAGCGAGATTTAATAACTTTTTACTTTTTAATATATATTTTCCCAATGGAAAGGCTTCGGAAGAAAGGCTTAATTACAAAATGAATTTTTATTTTTCTTTTCTTAAAGAGCTCAAAAAACTTAAAAAAGAGCAAGAGAAGGTAATCATTTGTGGAGATGTTAATACTGCACACAAGGAAATTGATTTAGCAAGACCAAAACAGAATGAGAATAATTCTGGCTTTTTACCCAAGGAAAGAAAGTGGATAGATGAATTAATAGAAGAGGGTTTTGTTGATGTATTCAGAGAGTTTAACAAAGAACCAAATCAATACACTTATTGGGATTTAAAAACTAGAGCTAGAGATAGGAATGTTGGTTGGAGAATAGATTATTTTTTCGCTTCAGAAAATTTAAAAGATAATTTGAAAAATTGTTATATACTTAGTGAAATTATGGGTTCTGACCATGCCCCTATTGCTTTAGAGGTTACTTTTTAACTATAATTAGGATTATAAATTTTAATGGTTCTTTTATGGCAGAGACTAAAAGTAAAAGACTTTATCGTTCAAAAACAGATCGGATAATAGGTGGAGTTTGTGGTGGTTTAGGAAAATATTTTGATGTTGATCCTACTATTATTCGTTTACTTTGGGTTGTAATTTTTTTAATGGGCGGTTCTGGTATTTTAATTTACATTATTTTTTGGATAGTTCTTCCTGAGGAAGATACTCTAAAGGAGGTAAAAAATGACAAAAAAGGAACAAAATAATGAACAAAAAATCGAGAAAAGAACAGATTATATCCTTGCGATATTTTTAATTTTTCTTGGTGGCGTACTTTTACTTAACACAACAGGTGTTATTGAATGGAATATTTGGACTATTTTATGGAGATTTTGGCCTCTTCTTGTAATTTTTGCTGGACTGAGTTTAATATTTGAAAATTCAAAAGTATTAAGTACTATTATTGGTATTTTTGCTTTTTTTACTCTCTCTTTAGCATTTCTTTGGTCTGCGGCTATAGTTGAACCTCCCCAATGGTTTGAGAGAGCTGTAGATGTCGAAGCGGAAATTGAAAAAAGTTTTGTTCTCTCTGCAGAAGAGTTTCTAGATGTTGAGAGTAAAAATATAGATGTTGATATGGCTGTAGGTTCTTTATATATAACAAATGATGACTTGGATGATCATTTATATTTAAAATCTAGTTATTTTAATAATTTGGGTAAACCAATTCTGGATTCAAACTTTGTCTCTAATGAACTTGATGTTTCTTTGGAATTGGGTAAAGGTACTCCAACATTTTTTTGGGGAGGCAGAACTACCCCCAAGTATTTCTTAACTATGGGTTCTGACGAAATACCTACTAATCTTTCAGTAGATGTTGGTGCTGGACAAGGTGAACTTTTACTTCAAAAATATAATTTGCAAAACTTAACGATGGAAGTTGGTGCAGGACAACTTAAGGGTCAACTTACTGATCTCTCTCTTCGTGAATTAAATGTTGATGTTGGAGCGAGTAATCTTAATTTACAATTAAAGGATGATATTGAAATCACAGAAATAATTAATGCAAAAGTAGGAGTTGGTAAACTGACAATACATTTACCTGAAGGTGCAGAATACAAATTGGAAGGAGATGTAGGTATTGGCTCCATAAAGACTCCAGATAAGGAAATATCAGGTTTTGGTGAAGAAAAGGCGGAAATAAAGTCTGAGGGTTATGATGATGCAGAAAGGAAGTTCAGAATACTAGCAGAAGTTGGAATTGGACAATTAGTTATTAAATAATTTTATAATTTTAAAAATGAGAAAAGATTATACAAAACTTTTCCTAGGTTTAATAATTGTTGCAATAGGTTTAAGTTTGCTTTTTGGACAACTGGGGTTAGAAACTATTTTTGGCTTTTCCTTCACTTACCTTTTATCCATCTTATGGCCTTTAATAATTATTATCATAGGTCTCACAATATGGTTTAACAGTAAGAATTCTTTTGGTTTGATAGTAAGTGGTGTAGGTTTATTTTTTCTTCTAAACACAATCTTTAAAATTGATGTTTGGAGCTTATTCTGGCCCATTCTTTTGATAGGTATAGGATTACTAATTCTTTTTAAAGGTTCATCAAAATCTTCAGTAGATAAATCTTCAGAAGATTATATTTCTATTAATACAATATTTTCTGGTTCAGAAAAAAGAGTTATATCTAAAACTTTTGAAGGAGGGAATCTTTTTGTTTTGTTTGGTGGTTCTGAAGTTGATTTAAGAAAAGCAAAAATTAGCAAAGATGGTGCACAAATAGAAATAACTACTGTTTTTGGGGGTGCAACCATATTTGTTCCAGATGATGTACAGGTTGTTTCTGAAGGTTCTGCTCTCTTTGGAGGTTGGGAAAATAAATCTAATGCTTCTACAACACAAAATGCTCCCGTATTAAAAATTTCTGGTTCAGCAATATTTGGTGGTGTTGAGATCAAATAGTGGAAAATTTTGCAAAAACAAAATTAGAAACCTACAGAAATGATATCCAACCTATTTTAGAAAAGTTCTTAAGCAAAAAAGTCCAAGAATATGGCAAACTTTATCCATTTGCAAAACTTTTTGTAGAACATCTTTCGGAATTCACTTTAAGAGGAGGTAAACGACTAAGACCTGCTTTAATGTACTATAGCTATATGATGTTTGATGATGAGGAATTAGATGAGGTTAAAAAACTCTCCATATATCTAGAATTGTTACAATCTTTTTTACTGATACATGATGACATTATGGATCGTTCTATTTTAAGACGTGAAAGCAAGACAATCCATAAGGTCTTTGAGGATTATTCTTCTCAAGAAAACTTTAAAGATGATGTACACTTTGGTAATACAATGGGTATTTTAAATGGAGATCTTGCTTGTTTTTTAGCGTATGAAATTATAAATAGTTCAAAGTTTAATGCTAAAAAAAAATCAAAGCTTAGTTTACTTGTATCTGAAGAAATTACAAAAGTAATTTTCGGGCAAATTCAGGATGTTTTATTAACCTACAAGAAGGATTATTCTAAAGAAGAAATCTTAAACATACATCATTACAAGACAGCGGTGTATACATTCAAATTACCAATTTTTTCGGGTGCTATACTAGCAGATACAAATAAAAATAATTTAAAACTTTTGGAAAATTACTCTGTTAATTGTGGTATAGCATTCCAAATACGAGACGATATTTTGGGGGTTTTTGGTGATGAAGAAACTCTTGGAAAAGGCATAATTTCAGATATAATTGAAGGTAAGAAAACACTTTTGGTTTTGCATGCATATGCTAAAGCGAACTGTTCCCAAAAAGAAATATTGAATCGTTCTTTGGGGAACAAAAATCTAAGCTATGAGCAAATGACAGAATTTAAAGAAGTCCTTAGGCAAACAGGGGCTCTTGATTATTCCATCAAGCAGTGTGAAAAACATGTAAAAAAGGCTAAAGAATCCTTGAAGATTTTACCTGTAAAAAAGAATGAAGGTTTTAATTTCTTAGATTCAATAGCAGATTATCTTTTGGATAGGAAATATTAATTTTCAATAATTCTCTTAATATTCCAAACAATGTCAGGCTTGTCATCCCAAGTATCTATTATCCATTGTAAGTAATTAGGATCTTCTGCTTGAATCTCCCTTATACTCTTCCCTGCATGTTTACCATGATGTAAGTTTCTAATAATTAATGGAGCTTTAGAAATATTAATCATTTTTTCAGTGGTAAGTTCAAAATTCTTTTGGAAATATTTAAAAAGGTCTCTTAAAAAGTATACATCGCTTAGAGCATCGTGAGCCCTGTTATTTTGTGTGTTTTCGTTTTTGTAAAGTCCAAGATAATATCTTAAAAACTGCAGAGAATAACTTTGTAAATCATGTTCGTCTTTTTGATCAATTGAAAGTAAATCTCTTGCTATTTTGAATGTACAAATTAATTGAGGTATTTTGATGTCTACAGCTTCTAAGACTTCTCTGTCAAATTGTGCGTTATGTGCAACCCAAATATATTCCTTAGTTAAATCGGTTAAATAATCTTTGAGTTTTTTTCCTTTATGTTCTGCCTGCTCAAAAGTAGGTTTGTCTTCAAGCATTTCCGGAGTTATATTATGCACAGCCATTGCCGCAAAAGAAATTTCTCCTTTAGGTTTAAAATACATGTTAAATTCCTCCTCATCATCTGTTAGAAATGCTAACTGAATTATTTCTTTTTCAAATAAATCCGTAGTTTCTGTATCAAAATAAAGAAATTTTTCTTTTTTGTTTTCTTCAAATCCAAGTTTAATTTGATCTATGTCTTTCATGCTTTTATTGTACCATTTCTTAACAAGATTTGAAATTATAATTAAAATTGTTATACTCTATTTCCTAGTAAAGTTAAAAAAATGATTAAAAAAGAGAAAGAGTTAATTGACAGATTAAAAAAGAATAATATTTATACGGATAATGTTAGAAAGGCTTTAAAACAAGCTCAAATCTCACACAAGGGGCAAATGAGAGATGATAATAGTACAGTTTTAGAAGGACATATCTATCCCATTGTTTTCAGTATTTTAAACAGATACTCGAAGAAAGACTTTCTTGAAGATTTAATAGTTATTGCTCTTTTGCATGATACTATGGAGGATGATTATTCTTTTAACGAAAAATCTTGTTTGAAAAATTTTAATGAAAAAATTTGTAAAAATGTTAAGAAACTTACTAAAGACGAAAAAACCATTAGAAATTATAGTGGAAAGAATGAAAATCTTTATGAACTTTTAAAATATTTACGCAATAAAGAGTATATCGAAGATGTTAATGATTCTAATGAAGTTTGCAGAATTGTAAAATTGGAGGATAGAATTAATAATTTGCAAAGTACTAAGAAAAATACTACTACGCCCCAAACTTTAAGATATATTATCGAATCTGATACCCTTTTCCATTCTTTGGCTAAAAGTGTTAAATCTTTTGATTATGTTCCTCTTCTTAAAAAAGAAATAAGAAGATTATCCTCCTAGTATGGCTACTTGAATAGTTCTTTCTTTAGCCCTATCTAATTCAATATATAGCACTCTTTGCCATCGGCCTAATTGTAATTTACCCTCTATCAAATTTAAAACTACATTGGGAGATAGATATATAGCCTTACAGTGTGAGTGTCCATTTACACACTCATTGTCACACATATTTACCGTTCTAATGTCAAAGTTATCATGGCTGTACTCTTCTTTTTCTGAAGCTAATCTTTCGAGATTTTTTTTCATATCCTCTAGTAGCAAAGGCTCATTTTCATTGAGTATTAACATAGCGGTAGTATGCATAGTTTGTATATTTACTAGCCCACTACCTATTTTGCTTTTTTTAACAAAATCTAATACTTTGTCAGTAATGTCTATAATTTCGAAAAGTTTTTTAGTTTTGATTACAATATTTTTTTTTTTAAACATCATATTTGAACTTTATAGATGATTTACATCTTCATGTCAATAATTGCAATTAATTCTTAAATACCCTATTATTTATTATATAAACTGTTCAAACAAAAAAAAGTATATGCAAGAAAAATACATAAATCTAGGGACCAAAGAAGTTCTTAATGATCAATATTTACTTGCTGTTTTTGAGGTTAAGACTTATGGAATGGATCTTTTGGAGGCAGCTTCTGAAATGGCTGCTGAGTCCTCGAATGGCTCTAATTTAACCGTAGGTACTGCTACAAAGTTTTCTGATGAAATGGGAGCCATTGTGTACAAAGTAGATAGAGAAAAAGATTTAGTTTGGATTGCTTATCCATGGAGAATGTTTGACAGAGGGGGAAACGTTCAAAACGTCCTAACTTTCATAGCAGGAAACATTTTTGGTATGGCTGACTTGGCTGGATGTAAACTTTTAGATGTTTGGTTCCCTAATTCTATGCTAGAGCACTATGATGGACCAAGTTATACATTAGATGAGATGAGAAAATATTTAGGTGTTTATAATATGCCTATTTTAGGTACTATCATTAAACCTAAGATAGGATTAACAGCTTCGGAATATGCTGAAGTTTGTTACGATTTTTGGTCTGGAGGTGGTATTTTCGTAAAAAATGACGAACCTCAATCTGACCAAGATTTTTGTCCTTACGACAAAATGGTTGATTATGTGCGAGAGGCTATGGATATGGCTGAAAAAGAAACAGGTCAGAAAAAAATTCATTCCTTTAATGTTTCTGCTGCCGATTGCGATACAATGATTGAAAGAGCAGAATATGTTAAAAGTAAGATGAAACCTGGAAGCTACGCATATTTAATTGATGGTGTAACTGCAGGTTGGACAGCAGTGCAAACTTTACGTAGAAAATATCCTAACGTTTTTCTTCACTTTCACAGAGCTGGCCATGGAGGTTTTACAAGATCAGAAAACCCATTTGGTATGACTGTACCTGTTTTAACGAAATTTTCAAGATTAGCTGGAGCTTCTGGGATTCACACTGGTACCGCAGGAGTGGGTAAAATGGCTGGAAACGATGCAGATGATATTACAGCGGCAAAATTAGCTTTGTTATATGAATATGATGGGTTTTTCTTTGAACAAGATTGGTTGAAATTTCCAAAGACTGATAGTGATGCTTCAAATTTTATAAAAGATCAAGATGGAGATGATTGGAAAGAAAGAAAAGAGTTGGAACAGTTGGGTAAATATTACAGAGATTTAGTTTCTAAGAAAAATGAGCGGTTTTTTTCTCAAAAATGGAGAAAAGTTAGAAAAACTTGCCCTATTATTTCTGGTGGATTAAATCCAGTTCTACTTAGACCTTTCATTGAAAAAATAAAGGATGTTGATTTTATAACAACGATGGGAGGAGGAGTACATTCTCATCCTTCAGGAACAAAAGCAGGGGCAAAAGCTGTAGTACAGGCTTGTGAAGCCTGGCAAAAAAATATCGATATTTATGAATATGCAAAGACTCATAAAGAGTTGGACGATGCAATTTCTTTTTATAACAAGCATGGTACTCAATCTAAAAGGATAAATTCTGAAAAAAAAGAAGATGAGTAGTTCTCCCCTTGATGAACTTTTTGGAGAGGTTGAAGATTGTGCCTCTAAACAGAAATGTACTAAAAAAAGTCTAAAACCAGAAGATAAAAGTTTTAGGTTTTTTCTTGCTTTTTTCCTTTCAGTAATAGTTATTTGCTTAACCCTTATAACATCAGTAATTTATTATGAATTCTTCTTTGCTAGTAATCCTGAAGTTTTAGGCGAAAAAACACAAGAACCAAAACTTCAAGAATTTAATTATGGGTTTGAATCGGAAACACAGTTGGAGCAATTTATTCACAACTTTACAAATAATATTTATAAAGTTGAGGGTTCAGGTGCTTTTGGGTACATATATGGGGATTCAGAAGATGGTACTATTTCTTTGGAGGGTGAAGCATATTTTGAAAATGGTAGAATTGTTCTTTTTGATACAAATGAGGATTACAAAGTTTTTTGGAGTGATTATAATAAAAAGTTTATACTTTTAGAAAATTCCAAGAAATATTTTTTTGTAACAAATTCTGCTGATTTCTACTATCGAAACTATTTAGGTCAACACATACTTCAGGATTTTGTGGACGATTATCTTAGAAATAAGGATTTTATTGAACAAATAAATGAAAATGTTTGGGAATGGGAGTGGTTTTTTTATACTCCTAATAATGAGTTTAGTCGATACTCTATAAAGACAGAAATTGTTTTTAATGAGCGTGAAAACTATATTTCGGAAATAAAACTTTTTAATGATCAAGGTGAAGAAATATGTTCTTTTGAATTTGCTTTCATACCTATTGACTCTATAGAAAAGGATAGCATTTTGGATGATTATAAAAGAATCGAGGGGACAAAGGTTAATTCTCCCCTGTAGACTTGTCTTTTAATGCTTTCCTTATCTTCTCTTTTGTTGAATCTGCCACTGCAAATTCCATCCAATTCCTGTTTGGATATTTGTCTTGTTTTGATGTTATTATTTTAACAATATCACCAGTCTCTAACTTTGTTGAAAGTTCTTTAGTTTCATCATTTATTTGAGCAAATGTTGCATTATGTCCTACTCCTGTATGTACTCTATAAGCAAAATCTAAAGCTGTAGCATCTTTTGTTAGTTCTATGATTCTGCCCTTAGGAGTAAAAACATAAATATAGTCGTCAAAAATATCCGCTTTTATTGGTACTGATCTAGATTGCTTGCTTAATTTTTGACAATTAATTATTTGTTTATGTAATATTTCTAACCAATCGAAATCATCTGTTGGTTTTGCAAATCTATTTTTGCTCGCTTTGTATGCGATGTGAGATGCAGGACCATATGTATTGATATAGTACATTTTATAGGTAAGAATTTGTACTTCCACAAACATATCTTTTATTTCAGGACAAGAGATACTCATTTGTAAAGCTTGGAAACCATTGGGTTTTGGTTGAGTGATATAATCGTCTGTTTCCTGTGTATTAACCTTTGTTTTTTCTTCAAGTGCTAAGCCTACCAACAAGCAATCATCTTTTGAACGTGTAATTATAGATATTGCCATGCGATCTTTGATCTTTGCAAGTGCGGTACCTTTCCCTTCGTTTTCGAGTTTCTTTAGCTTATTGTACATACTATATTTGCTCTTTATCCTACCAAAAATCTTAGGTTTGTAATCTAATATATCTGTTAGTTTTTCAAGTTTTGTGATATAGCTATTTAGAAGCTCTTCATTAAGAGACTCTTTTTTCATTTTCTCCTCTATCACACGATATTCTTCAGGCTTGGTGTGTTTAAAAACTATTTCTTCCATTTCTTTTTTAATGGGTTCGAGGTTTAAATAAGAACATAGGGGTCCATAAATATCGTAAACTTTCTTGGCTTTTAGTTTAATTTTCTCTTCAGATAAATATTCAATTGTTCGAACATCATCTAATACATCAAAAATTTTAATTAATATTGGTCTAATATCTTGAGAATTTCTTAGAACATATCTAGTTATTATTTTTCTACCTGTTTCGTCACTATCCGTACCTCGGTTTATCATATGCAGAATTTCCAACAAGTCTATAATTTCTTTGCCAAATCTTTCTTCTATCTCCTTGTACATTCTTTTCCGATTTTCATCATGCTCATCATTTAATACACAATGAAGTATGGAAGTAATAGTGCTATCGGTATCCAAATGTAAATCAGCAGCTATATTGGCTACTCTGAGAGCATGAAAAATACAATTTTCCCCTGAAAGCCTGTAATGTTCTTTGTATTCTTTCTGTGCCCAAAAAATACTTTGGTTTACCAATTCTTTATATTCTCGAGGCACTTTTTCAATTATTTCTTGTCTTGAGAATTCTAGGTCATTTTTCATGCTTAATATTGAGGTTTATAATCATTCGTGTTTATTGTAGCAAAAAGAAGAATCTTTTACTAATGTTATAGTGTGGGGTTTTGAAAGGCAGCAATTACTTTGCCATTTATTATATTCTCTCTGTCTTTATTCAAATATATTGGTTGATACGTTTTATCGTATGAGTTAGGGTATAATATAATCATATCATTTTGTTTTTTGAAAATTTTTATGGTTGCCGAGTTATCGATTACAGCAAGTATAGCATCACCATCATTTATTTCTGCCCCTTTCTCTATAATTACATAATTTCCATTTGAAAGAGAAACTTTGTTTAAAGAATGTTTGTTCATAGAATTACCTTTTATTATTAGGCTAAAAAGGTCTGATTTTTTTTTTAATAACTTATTATCCACTTTTAGTGTTCCAATGTAATCCTCTTGTGCCGTAGCCAAAGGTGTACCTGCATTAGCATAGCCAAGTATGGGTATACCTATTAAATACTCATAATGCTCTTCCCCCTGAATTTGTATCCCCCTCGCTCCTCCAGTTCTTATTATAAAACCTTTTCTCTCAAGGGCTTCTAAATGAGTGACCACACCTCTTTTTGTACTTATGCCCAAGGTGTCCTGCAATTCAGATAGGGAGGGAGCCATACCCTTATCTAGGAAATAATCCCTTATAAAATTTAGCGCTTGTTCTTGTTTTTCAGTGATGGATACCTGCACCTT
>SLHS01000052.1 GCA_007136035.1 Patescibacteria group bacterium
GTAACCCTTTTTGATAAGGAAGAAAGATAAGAGAAAACACTAGTTCTTTTTTATGTTTTTTCCTTTTGAAAAAACAGCTCTTTAACAAAATAATCTGGGTTTAAAAATATAAAAAGAAAGGGAGATTGATTGAAGTGAGAAAATTAACTTGGCTTTGGATTACATTTAGTCTGCTTGTATTAATTGTATTAATTTTTACATTTATACCCGAAGCAAAAGAAAGCAATGAAGACCATTCTGGGTACATAACTCTTTGGTTTGATGACGGTTTATTGTCGACCTACGAAGTCGCATACCCCATATTGGAAGAGAAAAATTGGAAGGGAGTTCTAGCTGTAATTGCAGACCAAAAGATAGCAAATAAAAAATTTATACCCGATGGAGATCCCATAATGAGCTGGGAACAGGTAGAAGAGCTTCGAGATGCAGGTTGGGAAATTAGTAGTCACTCAATGACACACCCTCGCTTTAATAACATTACAGACGAAATGACTTTAAGACTTGAAATTGTTAGTTCAAAAGATCGTCTTGAAGAGATGGGATTTCGGATTGATTCTTTCACCCTACCTTATGGAGAAAAAGGGGATAAATTTGCTGAAAAACTTGTATTAGAAGAATATTCTTACTGGCGTTCATGTATACACGAAACCAACCCTATACCCCCAGAGCGTCATATAAGATCGTATCTTCTAACAACAGAACATCAAAAAGATGATATTATATCCTGGATTCAAAAGGCAGAAAAAAACGAGGAATGGTTGGTTATATGTTTCCATGCTATTGTAGATACTCCATCACATCGTTGGCAACACACTTATTCACAATTCCTTATGGTCATAGAGGAAATTGAGAGGAGCAACCTAAAAGTAGTGTTACCAAGTGAAATTTTCGACCAATATAGTTGTAAGGAGGTGCAATAATGAATCCTAACATCTGGGCTATCGTACCGGCACATAATGAAGAAAAAATAATTGGGCAAACTATTACGGATCTTTTAAACCAAACCACATCTATTTCAATTCTTGTTGTTGCTGATAATTGCGAAGATAACACCGTAAGAATAGACAAGAAGCTAATGACGATAAATCTCAATGTTTTTTTTATAGAAACCGTTAACAACAAAAATAGGAAGGCTGGCGCTGTTAACCAAGCATTAGAAACCTTAGACGATGATGTTGATGCTGTACTTTTTATGGATGCAGACACTAGAATTCATTGTAAAGCTGTAGAAAAAGCTTGGGAGAGCCTTGAAAAAGATCCTAAACTTGCTGCTGTTTGTTCTAAAGCTGGGGTTATATCATACGAGGGTAAGAACCCTTTTAGATGGTTCTTACATCGCCTACAGAGATTAGAATACTCACACTTTGATTCCCAAAGGGTTGAGACACTAAATGTTATAAAAGTTGTACATGGTATGTCATCTTTACATCGTTTTTCTGCATTAAAGGAAGTTGGCTTCTACGATGAAAACAGTTTTATAGAAGATTATGAAATTACCGTAAGGTATAGAATGGCAGCATGGAGAGTGACAGTCGATCTAAGAATGAAAGCTTGGACAGATGTTCCTACTACATTTCGTGATTGGTGGAAACAAAGAACAAGATGGAATAGAGGAAGCTTACAAACGCTTAAAAAACATGGATGGAATAAAGCGACAAGGGGAGATATCATACAACATTTTTTAGTCAATATTTTAACACTTACTCAATGGTTCCTCATTGTAGCTTCAATACTAATGATTCTAAACGGCAGTCTTCTAATACACGCAATAATATTGATAGCTATAATATTAAGTCTAGCAGATTCTATTTATAGGATGAGCTATCTTGAAAACCCAGATGCCATAGATTTTACTATGAGAGTGACAATTATTTCCGAAATGCTTTACGGTTACCTGAGAGTTATTAATCTGCACAAGACATATTTTGCAGCATTATTTAAGAAAGATTTGACTTGGTAAAGGAGGTGATTATAATGTACGGCCCTACATTACCAGTAACTAGTGGTGGGATTGGTGTAATTGGTTTAACCTATGGTATTACAACACAAAGTTTGCCAATAATAGGCATTGGGCTCATTGGAATAGGTTTACTAACTTACTCACTTATCAAGCTACGCATAGGCGAAGCAAAACTTCCAATTGACGATGACTAGACCAGGCAAACTAAACCCAGATTATTTTAAATCGTATCCTCTTCATTTTCGCTTATGCGAAACACATTTAATGTGAGAAGAGGATACGAAATTTTTTTATTCTTCCCCTTTTTGCTATACTCAGAACAATACATCTCATTTTTTTAATATGAAAATATTTGGAAAAACTTTTAAACTACCCGAACTCATTTTTCTCTTTTCTCTAATAGCTGTTTTAATAGCTCTTTTGATTTTTTACTTTGTCGATCTTAAAAATGCTTTTGGATTTCGTGATGTACTTTTTGATACAAGTGGTAAATATTTCTTTTTTACTTATCAACCTTTTTTCTTTCAACACTGGGGTAGGAATGGAGGTATTGCCGAAATAATGCAGTGGTCATTTCTTGCAAGTTCCTCAGTAATTGCAGCATTTTGTGCTGGCAAAATGCATTCCATAAACAAAAACCTTTTCAAGTTTTGGGCAATAATTTCCGTTGCTTTTGTTTTCATGACACTGGAAGACGCTGGAGATATTAGGCATACATTAATGGGTTATGTACAATGGATTTTTGATGAAGCTGATCAAGGTATTATGGGTACATTAACAGAACTTACTTACTTCGCAATATTAGGAGGAATCCCCCTCTATGCTCTAATTCGTTACTGGAAAGATATTAAAATCTTTACTAGAACAAGAGTTTACTTTTTAATTGGTTTCTTCTTCTACGCTACTGCTGCTTCACTTTCATTTTTAGGTAC
>SLHS01000019.1 GCA_007136035.1 Patescibacteria group bacterium
AGATATATAGAAGACAATTTCAAGAAAAAGAATATTTCTTAAAAAATATTGCCGGACCTGGACTCGAACCAGGATTAACGGTTCCAGAGACCGTCGTCCTACCATTAGACGATCCGGCATCCAATTATTTCCTTAACCAATCTATAGCTTGTTGCAAAAAGCTCTTTGCTTTTTCCCAACCCATTATCTCAAAACTCTCAAGAAGAGGAGGGCTTTTCAATCTTCCTGTTGTAGCTGAGCGAATTGCAAGAAATAAATCCCCATGTTTCCAATTTATTTCATCAGCATAACCTCTTACAACCTTCTCCCACTCTTCATGATTATATTCCTCATTAGAAAAAATGCCTTCTAACTTTGGAAGAACTTTTTCAAGGACATCCGCTATTTCTTCCTTATTGTGATTTTTTGTATTCCAATCTTCATCTGTCCATGTGAGTTTCTCATCATAAAAGAAATTTAAAACTTCTGGAAGTTCTCCTAGATATGTAATTCTTTCAAACTCCAAAGATAATGCTTTCTTAAAATAATCTACATTTTGTTTCCACAAAGGTAGATATTTTTCAACAGATTTTTTTAGTTCGTTTTCCCAATCCTCAGTTTCATCATATTTATCAGCTATGAAAGTATTTAAAACAAAATTTTCTCCCCAATGCAAAACATAATCCGCCAATTTTTCTACACCCATATTCCTTATATGTTTACTGTTAATATAGTTCAATTTCGTTTCGTCATATCTTGCATTTGATTTTTTCATTCTATCTATCGAAAAAAGTTTAACCAACTCATCCATAGAATATATTTCATCTTGTTTGGCAATCTCACCTTTTGGTGCCCACCCACAAAGAGCAAGATAGTTTAAAACTGCGTCTGGTAAATATCCTTTTCTCAAATATGAAACTGCTGACATTGCCCCTTTTCTTTTACTTAGCTTCCCTACTCCATCTGGATTAAGTAAATGAGGGGTATGGATCCATTTAGGTCTTTCCCAACCAAAAGAATCGTAAAGAAAAACATTTTTGGGCGTTTGGGATAAATATTCTCTCCCTCTAAATACATGAGTAATACCCATTAGATGATCATCTATTACAACTGCAAAATGATATGTAGGATATCCATCTGTTTTTAAAAGTACTTGGTCATCTATTTCAGAATTTTTCACTTTAATAGTTCCATATATTTCATCCCTGAATTCCGTAGCACCTTCAACAAGAAATTTCATCCTGATAATGTAAGGTTTTTTCTCGTCTAAGTTATTTTTAACCTCTTCTTCATTTAAATTTCTACAATGCCTATCGTATGTACTTCTCTCATCTTTCTTCCTTAAACTCTTTAATCTCTCCTCTGTACAAAAACAATAATATGCACAATCTTTCTCTATTAACTGCTGAGCATATTTTTTGTAAATATCAAGCCTTTGAGATTGAATATATGGTCCATATTCACCTCCTGCAAGTGGACTTTCATCAAAATGTATATTGTAAAGCCCCAAGGTCTCAACTATTGCTTCAATCCCACCCTCAACTTTTCTTTTCTGATCCGTATCCTCTATTCTAAGTATATATTTACCATTTGTGCTTTTAGCAAAAAGGTAATTGTTCAAAAATGTCCTCAAGTTCCCAGTATGCACCCTACCCGTAGGGCTAGGTGCCGCCCTAACTCTAAAATCGCTTCTCTTCATATACTTTGTTTGCAAATTATTTTATTATCTTGTAGATTATAATACAAAAATCGTTTATTATATACCTATGACTCTAACAGAAGCAGCACACTGGACAAAAAGGCTGATATGGTTTGTACTGGCAGGATTTATCCTGTTTGTCGTATTAGTTATAATACTAATTAACCGCTCAAGACCACAACAATTACCACAATATATGTTTCCTGACTTTGCATGTACACAAACTAGGGAAGAATTTATACCTCATGTACAAAGTCTACATGAGCACTTACAAAATGAATCTATTAATTATACCCTTGAATCAGGTGCAGACGCATTTACTTTAGAGACACAAACAGGAAGGATTGCTCGAATACCCGAAGTTATAAATATATATAGATATGATAATCCGGGTCAGCTACTAACCGTTCAAGATGATGCTAAGGATCTAGCAGACAATCTAGGATTCCGTCCAGAACAA
The DNA here is from genome assembly GCA_007136035.1 of Patescibacteria group bacterium. Classification (GTDB taxonomy): domain Bacteria; phylum Patescibacteriota; class Dojkabacteria; order SC72; family T1SED10-24; genus PWIP01. Next base: position 2,139 of record SLHS01000019.1, read on the forward strand.
ATGCAAAGAGTTGGGACAACAACATACCGTTGGGCCGATGATTTCGGTAGAACTTTAACAGTACAAGCCAGAAATTTCGTATTTGAACTTAAAACAGACCTAACACGATCAGATGTCAGGCCAATTACAGGAGAAATTCCAACAGAAGACCAAGCTAGAACCTCTGCCAGAGATATTCTAAATACCCAGGATCTATTAACTAGAGACTATTTGCGCCATAGCCCAGAGACTATGGATATAACGATACAACCTGATGGGACATTTAGACAAGCTCAATACAAGCAAGAAGCAGATTTGATTAGAGTTGATTTTTTCAGAGAAGCCTCAATGATTACAATACCTTCTAATGTAACTGGAGCAGAAGAAGCAATAAATGTACTTGAAAGGCAAGGACACAGAGCAACAACAGAAGAGGTTAGGACACACCAAGGGAGGGTTGCTCTTTACAAATTTAACGCCCCTGTTGTAAACAAGGATATTCATAAATCTAATATTTCTGTATATGTAGGCAGGACAGATTTGCGAGATAGAAGTCGACCTACTACTAGGATTTTTGGTGTTGATTACAAGAATTGGATACTTGAACCTGAGTATTGTGGCACATATAAATTAATAAATCCTGCACAGATACTAACATATGTTCAAAATCAAGAAGCAAGTCTTATGTACCTTAACGAAAAAGATGGAGATAAGGTACTTCAAGATGGTACAAAAAATGTTCGTAACTTTACCATCAAAGATATTAATATAG
>SLHS01000044.1 GCA_007136035.1 Patescibacteria group bacterium
ATACTGTATAACAAAAAAACTCTAAAATACAATCAGAAACATATAGAAGGGGCATACAGAATTAAAAAATTTCCCACATTTTTAAAAGAAACTCCATGCTCTTCGGAAAAAGGTTTGCAATATTTAAAACTTCTTTATTCTCAAGAATATATTGAAGCAATAAGAAATGCTTTTAAAAACAAAGAAATTCTCGCTGAAGTAGAAACACGAGAAGAGTATTTCGATATTGCATGTATTAGTGTAGATTTAGCAGTTCAAGCAGGTGAAATTTCGGGTTTTGCCATAACTAGACCTCCAGGACATCATGCCGGAAAAAGCAATGCTGAGGGATTTTGTTTTTTCAATAACCTAGCTATTTCTGTAATGAATATTTTAAAAAAACATCCAAAATCAAAAGTTTGTATCGTAGACATAGATGGACATCATGGCAATGGTACACAATCTATCTTCGCAAATAATCCTTCTGTCCTCTATTGCTCTTTACACCAAGAGTGCACCTATCCCTTTTCTGGATTTTTGGAAGACAAACATTTCTTAAATTTCCCTCTTTCCCCTGGAAGTAGTGACGACATCTTTAAAAAAGTAGTTACCCTGTTCAAAAAAAAGATTAATCTATTTAAACCAAACTACATCGCTATCTCCGCGGGATTTGACGGATATTTTAAAGATGCTTTGTTGAATTTAAATTTCACTCAACAAGGATTTTATGAAATTGGCAAGATACTCTGTGATGAAAAAGTAAATATTTTTTGCTGCTTAGAAGGAGGATATCATAATGAAATACCAGAATGCGTAGAACAATTGATAAATGGTTTAGAAAAGAAAAAATATACTGGTTCAAAAGAAGAAACAAATACTAGCTCCATTATTTTTAGAGATTATCTAAAAAAAGAAGAAGTTTTTAAAAAAGTACACCAAATTAGTTAAGAAAAGATTCAAAATTTTGATTAAAATATCTAATTTTTGAAAGAATTTTCTCATCCTTTTCAATCAAACTTATTAACCTGTTTATTTCATCACAATCCTCTTTACTATAACAAACTCTGCGAAAGAGCTTATTTATAGAAAATTCGTTTGGTTTTTTCGAAAAATATTGTTGAAGTGTTAAATGCCAATCTTCAAGAATATTTCTTTGAGGCACAAACTCTAATTCTTCATCCAAGATTGTATCAAGGTAATATATATACTCATCCCAGTTGTTAATTTCGTCATAACATATCCTATCCTGAACAATTTTTATAGAATGAACCTTATACATCCCCTTTGAACATATATTATAAATATTATTTCTCTTAAAATATTTTTCACTTATTTCATCTATTAAGCAATGTATTTTAAAACCAGCATTGAAAGACTTTTCTCTTTTGATATTTTCTAAATTTAAACCCCTCAAATGGGTTTTACTTCTCTTAATTCCTGCATTACGCCTAATATCTGGAAAACAGACTCCTATATAAAACGCTTTTCTATCCTTATCTTTAAAGTACCTTTGATAAATTCTTTCTGTAAGGGCAACATGTGATATTGGAGTTGGCATAGATCATTAAATAGAATTAAACATTTTAGAAAATAGCATATAACAAATTAAAGTACCACTCAATATTAAAAACTTTTGACATTCATAAAAAAGTTTGTTAACGTCTTAAGCGTATTTAATTTGTAACTAATCTAATTTATGAAGCTAAAGAAATTTCTTCTTGTCCTTGTACCAGTCTTTGCATTTATACTGGTAGCTTGTGGTGACTTCTTCGATGATGAAGTAATCGATGAAGAACTAGACCAAGGTACCATAGAGGACGAATTTATGATTGAGATGGATGAAGCCCCAGAGGTAATTTATGAAGATGAGACTTGGGATGAAATGGAGGGTGAAGATGTCGAAATGGAAGAAGAATTCCCTACAGATCCTGAAATGATGGAATAGTTAAAAACCAGAAGTTCTTAACTCGGTACGTTTTTAACGTATCGAGTTTTTTTATTAAATTCTTTTTTGTATAATACACGGTATGTTAAAAACCATAGCTTTTTTAATCCTTTTCTTTGGTGCCTTAACTTTGGTCACAATATTTGAAGGGAACGAAGAAGATGAAGAAGTAAAGGGAGAAAAAGAAAAGCAAAATTTGATACTAGGGTATTGCAACGACTTTATTGCAGAAGCAATAGTACTAGCAGAACAAAATGACATTGATTTAGTAAGATTACCTAGTTATGTTGATGTACTATCAAGTTTAAAATCTGGAGAAATTGACTATGCGTTTATTGGTAGAAGAGCATATGGTAATCAGATAGATGAGCAGACACTTGAAATACCTCTCAGAAAATATGGATGGACTCTCGTTTCTTCTGAAGAAATCTTTTTTGAATATTCTGACATTGAAGATCTTGAAATACATACTTATTTAAATCAAGAAGAAGTTGAAAATTTCTTTGCTTATGAACCAAGTATTGTTTTTCATGAAGATATTGATTCTGCAATTGAAAACGAAATTGCTTTGATACACTGGGAAGATTTCCGCGATGATTTTCAACTGGTTGTGCCTACACAAAACGGTAATAGGGTAGAAAAATACCGTACTCCAATACTTTATATGCTAGAAGGAACTAGACCTCTAGGAAATCTCGAACTGTGAGTAAAACAAGTTCAGATGGTAGTGAAACTCCTCACCCCTTCACAAAATCACAAGGCTTATAGTGAAGAGGCACAAGAAAAAACTTGACTAAATATCAAAGTAGTGATAATATCACCGTACTCAATTACTGTGGTGGTAGTTGTGAGAAATGAAGGAGCTGAAACTTGACCAGTTTTGACTATTTAGTTAGTAAATGCTTCTTCTTTTCGCTTTTTGTAAATCTCTTTCTTCCCCCTCCTAGAAGCTAAATA
>SLHS01000050.1 GCA_007136035.1 Patescibacteria group bacterium
CATGATTTAAATGGTAAAACCGATTTTGGTAACACTAATTATTTCTGGAGTGTTAACGAGCGCTCCGACAATGATAATTTTGCCTTTTACATAAATTTGAGTGACCGTAGTGTCAGTAGCAATGAGAAAACATTTACGGCTAGTCCTCTTGGTGTTCGTTGCGTTTCCCGGGATTAGCATTTTTTTAAAAATCAAACCATGTTTGAATTAGAAAAACTTTTTTTAATTTACAGAAGTTGTCAAAAAACAACAAAATTAAAGAAAAAAAACAATGATTTCGAATGGGTTAAGGTGTGTAGCCCTGTAACGGGATCTTATTCTCTTATGAGAAAAGCCAACCCTTCAAAGAAAAGAAGTTCTAGGGGATTATTTTAAAATTTAAGAAACTATTACCATAACTCCCAACCCTCTAGTAAAATTTTTCTTTTTTCTTTTCCTTTCCCTCTAACAAAATCCCTTTTTCTTTTTTAATAACTCGGTCATATATAGTTAACCTCTTGACGAACACAATATACGGGTGTTAGTGTGGTGCACACTACCATGGGTTGTGTTGTTAAATATTTTTGTTCAAAATTTTTTAATTTATGAAATGTCCATACTGTTTTTCAAATGATACTAAGGTTGTAGACAAGAGGGATAATGAACACGAAGGTACAACTCGTAGAAGAAGAGAGTGTTTGGGTTGTTCTAAAAGGTTTACAACATACGAAAGGATTGAAAATATTGATTTGAGTATCAAGAAGAAAGATGGTAGTTGTCAGGCTTTCAATCGTGAAAAACTTCAAAAAAGTATTCTAAAATCACTGCATCGTGATGAAATATCTTCCGAAGATTTGAATACTGTTCTTGATGAAATTGAAATGGACTTATTGTCTAAAGAAACAACGGTAGTTGAATCTTCTGAGGTTGGTAAGTTGGTTTTGCAAAAATTAAAGAAAATTTCACCTGTTGCCTACATGAGATTTGCTTCTGTTTACAAAAGTTTTCATAGCTTAGAAGATTTTTCAAAAGAAATAGAAGAACTTAAGAAAACCTAAATTATTACTTCCAAATTATGTCTAGTAAAAAATTCAAATTCAAAGAAGTACAGAAAAGAGATGGAACTTTAGTACCTTTTGATGATAAAAAAATCTTGAGTGCTATTTCTAAGGCTATGAAGGCAGTAGGGCAACATGATTTAGAAAAGGCGAAGAAAGTGATGAAAGGCGTACTAAAAGATTTGGAATCATATGATGAAACACCAACCGTTGAGGGAATTCAAGACCTTGTTGAAAAATATCTAATGCTTGAAAAGTGCATAGATACGGCTAAGGCATATATTTTGTACAGAGATTTGCGCTCTCGTGCCCGAAATATTAACAATCTACTTGATGTTGGGGCGAAGATAAATTCATATGTTGGTAAGGAGGATTGGAAGATTAGTATTGATGCTTCGATAGATTATCATCTTCAAGGTATGTACAAGAATATTGTTAACGAAATTTCTGAAAAATATTGGATGAATGAAGTATATACGGATGAAATGAGAAGGCTCCATGACAACAAGGATTTTCATATTCACAAGAGTTCTTCAATTAGTGCTTACTGTGTTGGATGGGATCTACAAGATTTGCTTCTTGTTGGTTTCAAAGGTGTTGCAGGTAATGTCGAATGCAAGCCTCCAAAGCATCTAGGAGCGGCTTTGGGGCAGTTGGTTAACTTCCTTTACACTTTAACAAATGAAGCTCCAGATGGAGCTGTTGCGGTCTCCAGTCTTGATACATACATGGCCTCATTTATTAGAGAAGATAAGTTGAGTTTTCGAAAGGTCAAGCAGGCTTTACAGTCTTTTGTTTACAACATGAATATGCCTACAAAGTCTGGTGGTCAGGTTGTTTTTTCCAATGTTACTCTCGATTTGAAAGTCCCTGAAGATATGAAAGATCAACCAGTGATTGTTGGTGGAAAATTAAAAAAGGAAAAATATGGGGATTATCAAAAGGAAATGGATATGTTTAACAAGGCTCTTGCTGAAGTATATATTGAGGGTGATGCAAAGGGCAGGGCATTTACTTTCCCGATACCCACTTACAATATTTCAAAGGATTTCGATTGGTCTAACAAAGCATACGATGGGATTTGGGAAATGACTGCTAAATATGGAATTCCTTACTTCGCGAATTTTGTTAATAGTGATATGAACCCTGAAGATGCAAGATCTATGTGTTGTAGGTTAAGGATTGATAATAGGCAGCTGCATAAGAGAGGGGGAGGTTTTTTTGGAGCTAATCCTTTGACTGGTAGTATCGGCTATACAACGATTAATTTGGCAAGAATAGGGTATTTACATAAAGGAGATAAAAAGGAGTTCTTTAAGCGTCTTGAATATCTTATGAAGGTAAGTAAGAACGCATTAACTCTTAGACGAAACTTAGTTGAAGACTTTACTGAGAAAGGTCTCTATCCTTATTCCAAATTTTATCTACGCCAAGTAAAAGAAAAAACAGGAAAATATTGGACAAATCACTTTAGTACTATTGGTATTATTGGTATGAATGAGGCCTGTTTGAATTTTTTTGATAAAGATATTACATCAAAAGAAGGGCAGAAATTTGCCAACGAAGTTTTGAGTTTCATGAATGAAAAGTTGCTGGAATACCAGGAACAAAGTGACGAACTTTACAATTTGGAGGCATCTCCTGCAGAGGGAGCGTCTTTTTCAATGGCAAGAAAAGACAAAGAACTCTATCCTGACATTATCGTTGCAAACGAGGAGGAAGTTAGAAAGTGTGGTGCTGCTCCTTACTATACTAATTCAACGCAGCTTCCAGTAAATTATACAGATGATGTTTTTGAAGCTTTGGAACTTCAAGATGAATTGCAGAGTAAATATAC
>SLHS01000011.1 GCA_007136035.1 Patescibacteria group bacterium
GACTGCTAGGATTTTAAAAAGAAATGTTTTTTTTGTCAAGGGGGATTGGTTTGTCCTAGCTAGGCAACGCAGAAAAGGTTTTTTCTAGATACTCTTGAATGTAATCAAACAGCTCCCCTAGCTTGATCCTTTCGTTAATTGGTAAAAATTGTTTTAAATCTTTTTCAAAATCGTTTTTTTTAAAAACATCCAACCTTTCTACAAGGCTAGAAGCAGGAAAATCTTCACCATAATATACAAACTTTTCCTTAACAAGTTCTAAATCCATTTGAGCCCCTAACTCTTGCAAAATCCATAAGTCATACAAATCTCTACTTTTTTCTCTCTTCATAAATGCTCTCACCTTTTCAGCAAATATTTCATCCTTGCTCAAAGAATAGATGTAGTTTTGTAAAACTATTGGAAAATTTGTTTTAAGAATATTTTTTTTAGGTTGCTTTACATCCTCTCTCATAGAAAAATCCAAACTTACATACACGGGGGCTGAGAGAAAGCTTGTAGTTGCAGTTAGAAGGTAAGCCTTTCCTGTCATTGTCTTCCTTTCCTTTATTCTGATCTGATATTGCTTTTCTAAAATTGAAAAAAGTTTTGAGATATTTTTAACAAAAAGGTCTTCATCCATACTAACTGTAAAATCAAGGTCTTCCGAAAACCTTTGACCCCCATACAATAACCTAATTGCTGTTCCTCCTTTAAAAAAAATGTCCTTTGCAAAACTTTGCTCATAAAGATCTTTTAAAAACAGAATTTGAATATACTCTCTCAGAATAACATACTCACTGATTTGGTGTTCTTTCGCTAATACCTTAACTTGTTCTTTACTAATCATATATGTTTTACTAATAATTTATGCATAGCATTTTTTGTTTCAATACTAACAAGCTCATAATACTGCTTAAACTTCTTCCATGAGATTCTAGTATAGTCCATTTCGTCTAAATAATTTTTACTTTTTACTGACTTTGAAATTAAATATACTTGGTCAAAAAGGGCTTTTTCTGGTTCTGCTATTAAAACACCATTTTCTTTGTAATACCCTGTAAAGAGTTTTTTTGAGATTGTTGAATATGAATATACTTTTTCATCAAAAATTTTCGTTTTTGTCTGTTTCAAAGTTGCAGAAGTAGTTTCAAAAGGAAACTGCTTTAATATCCCATGATAGTTCAATGCTGTTTCAAAAGATATGTATGATTTTGAGTTTAGAAACTGAGCTATTTCAAAATCAGAAGGTGATTTTACGGAAAAATAGTATTTTCCTTTCTCTATTCGTATCAAAGCTTTTTCTTTTCTCAACCTTTTTATTAAATCTTCCAATGTCCTTTTTTTTGAAATATCAAATAACTGAGATATTTCTGTAGTTGTATAGAAGATTTTTTCAGAATCCGAAACTTCTTTGAATTTTTCTAAATATTTTGATGTTTTCATATACCACGTATTATACGTGGTATGCGGGAGTGTGTCAAGGGCGTAAACTAGCTCATCGAAATAAATGGATTACAATTCCTACAAACCATCTTATTTACAGGAGTGTCATTCCTGTAAATGTAAAGGTTGGGTACATATTGCACACTTTTAGTTTTACATGGTGAGAGCCTTACTTAGTTTAACATACCTTTCATATGGAGTTTCCATATCTAAACTTTCGTGTGGTCGTATCTTGTTATATGTAAACATATATTCATCTAAACTTTCTTGTTGCTTCTGTATACTCACCTCTACACCATTGAATGAATACAAATCTTCTATTATTGTTCGGATTACTCTTTCTACATAGCAATTTTGTTTAGGACTTCTAGGGGCGCTAAACACGTGAGTAATATTATGTTCAGACAACACCTTTTCAAAGTTTCCAAGGAACTCACTCCCATTGTCTGAACCTACATAGCTGATGGTATTTGTTTTTAACCTTTCTTTTACATAGTAAAAGAAGTCACTACCACACACAGAAGTTATTCTAGGGTAAATTTTAACAAACAACATACGAGTTGCATGATCTATTGCTGTAAATTGATATACCCTCTTTCCACCTGGCAGAGAAAGGTGTTTAACATCAAAGTACAACAAACCTCCGCATTTTTTAAGATTCTCTCTAGGGGCTGTATACATATGCCTTCTATTGGTTCTTTTGTATTTACGTTTCTTTCGTATTCTCTTTAATCCATATCCATTTATCAAAATTTGTATTCTACTTTCCCCAATATGTATATCTTCCTTTTGTAAGAGTTTTTGAAGTTTCTTCCTTCCCCATGGATATTTCTTTCTTAATTCTTTAACTCTAATTCTATGGTGCAAAGGGACCTCACAATACCCCTTTCTAATTGGTTTGCGTGATTTGTTTTCCAAACTTTTAGGTTTCTCCATTTTGAACCTTTTCAACCAATACCATATTGTTCTAACAGGTATATCAAAATGTCTAGAACATTGAGCTACACTTTTACCAGAACGTATATACAACATCCACTTAAGTCTCTTTCTTGCCTCAGGGGACAAATCACTATCTAGTGTTCTTCTTACATATGGGTATTTATATCTTAGGGAATTTAAGGTAAGATCTTTCATATGGTGAGATTTTCTTAAAAGTTATCTATTTTAAGTTTCTCACCATTTTTTCTTTTTTACAAACCGTGCAACATGTATCCCAACTTATTCAATTTCAAAGTCGCTATACAGAGAAATGCTATGATCAGCTGACCAATTACTCGTGTAGTAATTATTATCACCCAACCTTCTAGCTCTAACTACACAAGTTCCTGCTCCGGTTGAAGAAACAACCCCTGTGGTTGAATTTATACTACAAGTATCACCACCTACCTTCTCAAATTCATAACTTCC
>SLHS01000022.1 GCA_007136035.1 Patescibacteria group bacterium
AGAGGATTATGGTTTAGCGCGTTAATCTTTCGACCAATTCTCTTAATTCTGCTTCATCTTTGAATTTTATAACGACTTTACCACCATTGGTTAATTTGTTTATTTTTGAATCAAAACCCAGCCTTTTTGTAATTCTTTCTTCTAAGGCTTCTGTTTCTTTAGTTATCCTTCTGGTTTTGTCTATATTTTCTTCATTTGAGTAGCTAATTCTTCTTACTAATTGTTCTGCTTCTCTAACACTCAAATTTCTTTTAATAATAATGTTTGCTGCGGCAGATATTGATTGTTCATCTTTAAGACCTAGTATCGCTCTGGCATGACCTTCAGATATTTCTTCTCCGAGGACGTACTCTTTAACTTGATCTGGTAACTTCAAAAGCCTAATCTTATTTGTAACAGCGACTCTACTAAGCCCCACCTTTTTAGCGATTTCAGAGTGTTTTAAATTAAAGTCATCTTGTAATTGCTTAAACGCAGATGCTTCCTCTAGTGCATTTAGATCTTCTCTCTGTATATTTTCGATTAATGCGAGCTCTAGCATTTCTTGTGGGGAGGAATCTTTGATTACAACAGGAATCCTTTTAAGACCAGCTAACTGTGCAGCTTTAAGTCTTCTTTCTCCAGCAATGAGGAAATACTTATCGGAGTTTTCATCTTTAGTAATTATAAGGGGTTGTATCACGCCCTTTTCTCTGATGGATTCTGCCAGATCAATTAAATCTTCAGGATCTATCTTCATTCTAGGTTGATATGGATTTGGAGCGATTTTTTTAATATCAAAATTTTCCTTATATGCTGAATCCTCATTGGAAGATTCCGTTTTTATCAAAGCCGCCAATCCTTGTCCTAAAGGTTTATTGTTTTTGTTTGCTGGCATTTAATTTAATCTTAAAATTATGAATGTATTTTACATCAATCTTTTAATAAATTCATCTGCTAATCTTTTGTATGCTCTTGCTCCTGATGACTTTGAATCATATTGCAGTATTGTTTGCCCATGAGAGGGTGCTTCAGAAAGTCTCACATTTCTCGGTACGACTGTTTTAAATACAGTATCTCCAAAATACCCCCGAACATCAGAGACCACATTTTCAGAAAGTTTTGTTCTGCTGTCATACATAGTTAATATTACCCCACCTAAAGAGAGATTGGGGTTTATGGATTTAACTATTTGCATTGTTTGCATAAGTTGACCCAGACCTTCTAAGGCAAAATATTCGCATTGTATAGGGACTATGAGTTTGTCTGATGAGGTTAATGCATTTACAGTTAATAAACCCAGAGATGGAGGACAATCTATTATTATATAGTCCATTTTTTCGTTAAACTTGCTTAGGGCTTGCTTAAGAATAGTTTCTCTTGAAAGCATATTCACCATTTCTACTTCTGCACCGGCTAGAGAAAGGTGTGATGGTAGTAAAAACAGATTCTCAGTGTCAGTAGGTACAAAAACTTTAGAAACCTTTTCATTATTTATCAGTATGTCGTATATACTTTTGTATGGGGGCTTTTCATTTTCATCCCATTTTTCTTTTAAAAAATTACTAGTAAAACCAACACCAGATGATAGATTTGCTTGAGGATCTAAATCTATTAGTAGTATTTTTTTGTTTTTTGAAGCTAAAGCGGCTCCCAAATTAAGGGCGGTTGTAGTTTTGCCTACACCACCTTTTTGATTCGCTATTACGATAACTTTCATTTTACTCATTGTTTAAGAGTATATCAGGATGAGTGACTAATCTAAAGTCGCTGAATGGAAAGTAAACAAGCCAAGCTTTCCCCTTTATTTTTTCTTTCGAAATGGTCCCAAAGTCTCTAGAATCAGAGCTGTTTGGTCTATTATCTCCAACAACAAAATACTGTTGTTCAGGTATGTGTATTGATGTCCCTTCTTGTAGTGCATCCCCTCCTAGTGTTAATACAGAGTCATCTAAATATGCACTTTCGTCGAGCAGTTGATTGTTTATATGTACTTTACCATTTTGTAAAGATATTTCTTCCCCTGGTAATCCAACGATTCTTTTTATGTAATCTGTATGTTCATTGTATTCGAAAATTACAACGTCTCCTCTTCGGGGCTCTGTAAATTTATATCCTATTTTGTTACCAATCAGATATTCTCCATTTTGAAAATTGGGCAACATTGATCTGCCTACCACTTCATGTGGTGTTGCTATGAATAAATAGAAAATGATACTTAAAGCTAGAGCGATGACTACAGCTTCTATTGTATTAAAAACAAATTGGGTAATTGAAGCAAAAATTTGTGAAAAAAACTCATATGGCCCTTTTCTTTCCTTTTTTTCGTACATTATTTTATTTTTAGGCAGATTAAATAAATACCGCTACTGGGAATCGAACCCAGGTCTGCAGGATGAAAACCTGCTGTCCTAACCACTAGACGATAGCGGCTCTTTTTATAAGGGCCATTTTACTTTATTTTGCTCTTTTTGTTAAGAAATACTGCTCTTCATCCAAAGTTGCTCTTCTGTAAGTACCAGTTTCTAAATCCCATACGTATATTCTTTTACATTTACATTGAACCAGTTTTTTGGTTTCAGATATTTCACCTAATTCTAAAGCATCCTTTAATGGTTTCGTACAACCGGAGCATTGCTTTTTTTTCAATAGACCTTCCTGTATAGGTTTTATTATTTTTTTTAACATAAATGTATTCAATTATATAAATGCCGAGGACAGGAATCGAACCTGCAAGGGATTTAATCCCACGTGGTCCTAAGCCACGCGTGTCTGCCAGTTCCACCACCTCGGCAAAACACTGCGTATTATAACTTTTTTGAGCA
>SLHS01000012.1 GCA_007136035.1 Patescibacteria group bacterium
AAACTGAGGCAAAAATCTATCTAGAGAGACCTTTGATGAAAAGATTGGCGAAGGTTTTTGAAAGGAAAATGATAAGTCTTGCAGACGAAGTTATAACGGTTAGTGAATCTATAGCTGATGACTATGTCAGGATGTATGGGATAAGGGAACCTCACCTTGTTTTAAACACTCCTAATTATACCAAGCTTAGTAAGAGTGATTTATTTAGAAAAAATCTAAATATCCCTAAAGATAAAGTCATTTTTTTGTTTCAAGGAGGATATTTGCCTGGTAGAGGGATTGATAATTTGATAGATGTTTTTCAAAAATTAGAAAAGCAAAACGATAAATTGGTTCTAGTTTTTCTTGTTTATGGACAAGGAGTTGATGAACTCAAAAACAGAGTTAAAAATATTAATAACATTTATTGGCATGAAAAAGTTTCCCCTTTGGAATACATGAAATATGTATCCTCTGCTGATTGGGGTATTTATCTAATGGAAAATATTTGTAAAAATCATGACTATGCTTTACCAAACAAGATATTTGATTACATTCTGGGAGGGTTACCTGTTGTTGTTTCAAATCTTAAGGAAATGTCAAAACTAGTTAATAGGTATAATGTTGGTTATACTATTAATCCAGAAGATAAAAATGAAGTACTGAATCTTCTGAAGGATTTTGATGAAAATACGAAAAAACAATTTATTCCTAATCTAGAAAAAGTTGCACAGAAGTATTGTTGGGAAAATCAAGAAAAAGTTTTAATTAATATTTATAAATCATTATGAAAGTAATATCTTTAATAGGAGCAAGACCTCAGTTTATAAAAGAAGCTGTTCTTAATAAGGCTTTTAAAAAGGTAGGGGTTGAGGAAATAATAGTGAATTCTGGACAACACTATGACTATAATATGTCGGACATATTCTTTAAAACTCTTGGTATAAAATCTCCTGATTACAACTTAGAGGTTGGTTCTGGTTTGCATGGTGAAATGACAGGTAAAATTCTCATTGAGTTTGAAAAGTTAACGATGAAAATTAATCCAGATGTTATTTTAGTATATGGTGATACAAATACAACGCTTGCTGGTGCTTTAGTAGGTGCAAAATTAAAAATTCCAGTTGCTCATGTTGAAGCGGGTATAAGGATGTTGCCAAAAGATATGCCTGAAGAAATAAATCGTGTTTTAGCAGATCGAATATCTACGTATTTATTTTGTCCAACTCAAAGAAGTGTTGAGAATTTGAAGAAAGAGGGTATAGAGGAAGGGGTTTATTTTACCGGTGATGTAACTTATGACCTTTATTTGCAAATGGAAAAGGATTTCGATTACTCATTATATAATAGTTTAAACTTAGTTGGGAATGAATTTGTCGTTGTTACAATACACAGAGATTATAATGTTGACAACAAAACTCAGCTTAGGAATATTTTGAAAGCTTTAGTAGATGTATCTAGAAATAAAAAAGTAATTTTCCCAATGCATCCCAGAACAAGGAAAAGAATTGAGGAATTTTCTCTTGGTGAATTTACAGAATATTTTGAAATATTAGATCCTCTAGATTATCTTTCTTTTATGGGCCTTATAAAAAACTGCTCAAGTGTTATCACGGACAGTGGAGGTTTACAAAGAGAGGCGTATTATGCAAAAAAACCAGCATTTCTCCTAATGCCGGATCCTGCATGGCATGAATTGGTTGAAAAGAAGATGAATTTTCTTTGTAAACCAGAAGATTTAGTTAAGATGATGGAACGAGAAAAAGATTACAAACATATTCCCTATATACAGGGTAAAGGGAATGCAGCTGAGCAAATAATTAAAATTTTAATGGAAAATCAGTGCTAAAGGATAAAAATATTCTCTACATAGTTCATAATTATAATACTTTTCAAAAGGATCCCATTGAAGAAGCGGCGAAATATTTTAAACGTGTTTATGTATTAGTTAGATATAAACCTCTTTCAAAAATAGTTAAGATAATTCCAATAAATTGGCTTAAAAAGTTTGATGATTCTTATGTGATAGATTTAAGAGATTTACCTGATAATGTAGAAGTTATTAAAACTCCAGTTTGGTATCTGCCTTATGGCATTTTTTACAAATGGGCGGGGGAATCCCATTATCGGAGTGTTAAAAAAATTATAGAAAAGTTTGATATAAAATTTGATTTGATTCACAGTCATTTTATTTGGACAGCAGGATACGTAGGGATGAAATTAAAAGAAAAATACGACAAGCCTTTAACAATAACTGCTCATGGTTATGATATTTATGACATACCTTTCCAAAGTAGTGCTTGGAGAAAGAGGATAGTAAAAGTGCTAGATAGTGCTGATGAATTACTAACTGTGAGTGACTTTGCCAAGAGTTTTTTTAATAGTTTAAATATAAAAAAAACTCCTTATATTGTTTACAATGGTTTTAATGAAAGGCTTTTTGGCAAAGTAAATAAACAGGAGGTTAGAAGGAAATTGGCTTTTCCAAAGAATAAAAAGATTATTTTGACAATAGGTAATTTAGAAAAAGTTAAGGGTTATGATCTTCTACTTGAGGCTCTCAGTATTGTTGCACAAGAGAGAAAAGACTTTCTTTGTATACATATTGGTACTGGTACACAAGAAAAAAAGATCAAAGGTTTGATTAAAAAATATAATCTAGAAAAAAATGTTAAGTTGTTAGGGAAAAAGCCACATCATGAACTCAAGGATTGGTATGGTATTTGTGATTTTTTTG
>SLHS01000002.1 GCA_007136035.1 Patescibacteria group bacterium
CTAGGTAATGTTATACTAAAAAATGCAATACTTAGCGGTTTTAAAGGCAAAATATACCCTATTAATCCAAAATCAACTGAAATTTTAGGTTTAAAAACCTACAAAAAAGTTACTGACATAAAGGGAAAAGTAGATGTAGTTTGTATAGTTGTCCCATCTAAATATGTTTTAGACGTAGTGAAAGATTGCACAAAGAAAAAAGTTGAGGCCCTAGTTGTTATTTCTGCTGGATTTAGTGAAACTGGTCCTGAGGGGAAACTTTTAGAACAAAAAGTGCAAATAATAGCCAATAAACATAATATTAGGGTTTTAGGACCAAACTGTCTCGGATTTATAAATAAGCATAATAGTTTAAACCTATCCTTTGCTGCAGACAAACCCCTTAAAGGAAATATTGCTTTTTTTTCACAATCAGGAGCTTTTTGTACAGCTATGTTAGATATGTCTATACCAAAAAATCTTGGTTTTTCTCATTTTGTCTCCATAGGTAACAAATCAGATATTAACGAGTTAGACTTAGTAGAATATTTCTTGGAAGACAAGAAAGTAAAAGTTGTAAGTGCATATCTTGAGGATATTGTTGATGGTTCATTATTAATTCAAAAATATGAACAATCTAAATATCGAAAACCACTAATTATTTTAAAAGCTGGGCAAACTGAAGAATCAAAATCCGCTATAGAATCCCACACAGGTGCAATCGCTGGATCAATTGATATGTTCAAAACAGGCACCAGCCAAGTAGGGATAATTGAAGCAGAAAATACTCGCCAACTTTTCAACTACATGATGACTTTTTCTTGGTCAAAACCTATGAGTGGTAAAAAAATAGCTATTGTAACAAACGCAGGTGGTCCTGGTATCGTAGCAACAGATTCCGTTATTAAAGGTGGTTTACAAATGGCCAAGTTGTCAAAAAGTTTGCAAAAAAAAATTCAAAAATTTCTCCCCCCTGAATCTAGCTCCAAAAACCCTGTGGATATAATTGGTGATGCAAAAGCCGAAAGATATCAATATCCAATAGACATATTAGCAAAAAATGATGAAATCGATGCTTTACTTGCTTTGCTCACTCCTCAGCATGTAACTCAGATAGAAGAAACAGCAAAAATCATTCTTAATGCTACACAAATGTATGAGAAACCAATAGTTCCAATATTTTTAGGGAAAAAACAAACTAGTGCAGGCACACAAATTTTCTATGATAATTATATCCCTGTATTTACTGAGATAGATGATGCTGTAAATTCTTTAAAAGTTTTAAGTGATTACACCACAAGAGTAGAAAATTTTTCAAAAAGAGAAGTTAATAAAAAATGGAAGAAGATTATTTCCAAAGAAAAAGGTAAATATTTTAAAGAGGTTGAGAAATATGTTAAAAAAACTCCTCGAATACTACCGGATGAGATTACCGAAAAACTCGCTCTAGAATTAGGTTTTACTTTACCAAGACAGATAATAACAAAAAAATTAAAAGATGTTGTTGAATTCGCTAAAGATAAATATCCTGTCGTTCTTAAAGTTGGTAATGAAGTTATAGTACATAAAACTGATTTAAAGGGGATATATCTAAATATTCAAAATGAAGAAGAGCTTAAAAAAGCTTATGAACAGCTCTCAAAAAATATATTAAAAAAGTTAAAGAAAAAAACATTTACTGTTGTATTACAAGAACAATTAACGCCCAGAGTTGAATTTTTCATAGGCGCAAACAGAGATGGAGATTCTGATGTATACAAACCTGATATTCCTGGATTCGGTCATTTAGTAGTTTTTGGTAAAGGAGGTATATATACAGAAATATTTGAAGATTTTGGATATGTACTCGTACCTGCTTCAAAAGAAGATATTAAGAAAAATTTAGAAAAAACAAAAGTATTCCAAATTATTTCAGGTGCTAGAGGACAAAAACCTTTGAATGTTGAAAAAGTTTTAGACCAGATATATAAAGTTCAGCAGTTGACTCTGCTCTATCCTCAAATAATTAGCTTAGATCTTAATCCTTTGATTATTACTCAAGAAGATGCAATAGCCGTTGATATTAAAGCGTTTGTGGGGAAATAAATGAAATTCTAGCCAACAAGAAGGATTATTATAATGATGATTGCCAAAATAACGACTAAACCTGCTACCAAACCAACTATTAGCAATGGGTTCGGTTTTTCGTCACTATCTGCAACACCTGCATTTTGTTGGTTAAATTGTTCCTCAACTTCACCTATATTGGCAGGAGTATTAACCTCAGGTTGTGATTGCATTTCTGGAGTATTAGGGTTTGTAGGTGGTGAAACTGGCTCAGGAGTTTGAGTATTATCTTCAGTATCAAAACCAAAGTTTTGTACAGGTTGTTGCTCTGTATTAGGGTCAGGAAAAGAAGGAACGGGATTTTCTCCAGATTCTTGCACATTACCCTGTACATCAGGTGAAGGGTTCTGCATATAATCCCCAGGTGTTTGATGAAAATCCTGTTGATCTACATTTGGTTCAGGGGGAGTATTTAAATCCGG
Source organism: Patescibacteria group bacterium (assembly GCA_007136035.1). Taxonomy (GTDB): domain Bacteria; phylum Patescibacteriota; class Dojkabacteria; order SC72; family T1SED10-24; genus PWIP01. The sequence goes on from SLHS01000002.1 coordinate 2,508, forward strand.
CTGTGGAGTTTGCATATCTCCTCCTAAATCTTGTCCAAAATCTTGTTGAAGTCCTACATCAGGCGTTGGAGGTGATACAGGCATATTAGGATCTGCCCCTAAATCCTGTCCAAGACCTTGCTGATCTACATTAGGTTCAGGTACATTTGGTTCAGGGGGAGTATTTAAATCCGGCTGTGGAGTCTGCATATC
>SLHS01000029.1 GCA_007136035.1 Patescibacteria group bacterium
ATCACTCGTAACTGAATCATGAGACCAATACAAATATGCATTAACCAGGTCTGCCATTTCAGCATTAGTCAACCATGCGTTTGGATGAGTAGAACAAGTCACACCACTACCTGGTCGATGATTTCTATCAACCCGATCATACCAATTCCTGTAAAACCAACTCACTCCTGATATGTTATCCCAAGCCTCAGCAATATTTGCACTCCAAGAACCTTTATTTTGTCTAACGTCATATTTACCTGGACCTGGCCCATCAAGCCAACCACCATGAACAGCAGCATATTGAGTACTGAGAACATTATCATTTGCATCTAATAGAACAATACCTCTTGTTTCCTCCACAGCCCTAGCCCATGCACCACCATAATGATTATTACTATAAACTTGGCAACTCTGAGTAGCACAAATAGAACTTTGCCCATTGTTTGTCCTAGCAACAGCATATGAGCGTGCAGCAATAACCTGAGCTTTTAAAACATCTAAATTTGATTCTGTATTCCATACCCCATTAATTTCCCTTATACCTAATAAATAATGCTCTTCAAAATCCATACGTCCAAAACCATCAACATCTATTTCTTCCATTAAATTATCCCTCTTATCAATTTTTGCACCATAGTAATAAAAATCCAAAATCTGTTCATAATTTTGCCCTGCATCTGCTCTAGCCTTCGCTCCCCACTGACTCATACCATTTCTATGAGTGTATGCACCAAAGGAAAAAACAGCAAATGAATCCGCAGGAGCATTATTTCGAAAATAGGAAAGTGAACCAACACCATCTCCGGTCCCCAAACTATCAGCATTTACAACTGTACCCCCAGATCTCATTAAAAGTAAAAATTTTTGCAATTCCGAAATATCTCTTTCCAAACCCCCTATCCTTCTAGTTAAAGCCCCTCTAGTCGCAACTCTTTCGTTTAATAAGCCCTGTACTCTAGTTCTTTCAGCAGCAAGCAAGCCTTTTGATTCTTCAAATTCCCCTTGATCTTTCTCAAAAATTTCTTTCTGCTTTTCAAGATCATCCCTTTCTTCTTGCAATTCTCTAATTTCTTCAATCACTTCTTTCATATAGGAAATTTGAGAAGCTATTACAAACCTACTAAAAATCAAAGTTTGTAAAAAGCCGTCATCATTACCTTGTCTAAAAAGAATTTCTAAAAAACTATATCTTGAATTTTTGTAAAGTTTTCCCGAAATTTCTTCAACATATTCCTGCTTTTCTGAAAGATCCTCTTCCTTTAAAGAAATATCTTCCTCTCTTTCCTTCAAATCTTCCTCCACTCTCTCCATCTCCACCTCAACTCTTTTTAATTCAGCATCTATTAATATAATTTGCTGATCCAAAGAGTAACCACTATCTTGTATCCTAGCAATTTCCACCTTTACTTGTTCCAGCTGAGAAAGTGTTTTTTCCTTCTCTTCTTTTTTCTCTTCTAACTGGCTTTCATATTCACTCAAACTATTTGAAAAAAGATTTACTCTTAAATCACTGAAAAGAAGAAGGGAACAAAAGAGCAGGAGGAAAGATAAAAAGAGGACAGATTTTTGCGAATTTTTAAGATTCATAAACATAGTATAGCATTGGTGAAGGAAATTTTTAAGAAAAGATTTTAGAAGAGACCTGTATCACTAGGAGTTGGTAATTGTATACCAAAAAGACCCAGTATGAAGTCGAAGAGGAACCAAAAGGTCATGAAAAATATTAATCCTATTACTGCCCAAGTTAAGACTCCTTGAGCCATTTTTGTTTTTTGAGGGTCACCTCCAGAAGCCATCCACATATATGCACCATAAACAACCATTGCAGCAGCAATTATTGCTATAAATCCAAAGAAAAATTTAACTCCGTTGTATATAATAGGAAAAATCTCTTCTAATTCGGGAGGTGCACCATTACTACCAACTAAGATTCCAACCTCATGAAAAAACAAAAACACGAAAAAGGAAAATAAAAGAAAATTTTTAAACGAAAACTTCACTTTTTTTTTAACAAATTTTAAATCTTAAAAGCTATACAGCCATTATCTGATCTAACAAAAATCTAATAACAAGAGGAGCTATTAGGGCAACAGCTAGTCCTACTATAATATATACCAACGCCTTGTTCGCTTTTTGAATCTTTGTTTCGTCTCCAAAGGAAAGAATATATGTAAAACCTGTAACTACTATGAAAACCACAGCCACTATAACAGCGATAGACATAAAAAAATCAAGAGCAAAATCTATAAATTCTTGCAAATCGGCAAAACGAGTTACATTGTACTTCGCCATATCCCACTCCGAAAGACCAGTTGCAGTTTCCACAACCTCATCATGTTCCATGGTATTAACCTCCATCATGTTATTTTGAATTGCAAATCAAGCAACAAACTCAATTTTGTGCTCAAGATTATAACTACCTCCATCTACCCTTCTTTCACCAATCTCTGTTGCCACAAAATTTACAATCAGAAATGCTATCGCAGCAATAATTAATCCAATAATAGCATATGTGATACCCTTGGTTGCTTTCTGTATCTTCCCTTCGTCACCACTAGCAGTTATATACATAAAACCATTTAAAATAAGTACAGCAGCAGCAACAAGACCAGCTAAACCTATTAACCATCTAAGCATCTCCACTATAAAACCAACTAAATCTGCTCCCTCACCCTCTATTAACTCTACATCCTGCTGTGCAAATAAAACAT
>SLHS01000083.1 GCA_007136035.1 Patescibacteria group bacterium
AAAAATATATGACAAAAATATTAGGAATAGATTTGGGAACAACAAATTCTGCTATGGCATACATGTCTGGTGGTAAGCCCGAAGTTATAGCTAATTCACAGGGGAATAGAACAACTCCCTCTGTTGTAGCTATGGATGAAAAAGGAGAGCTAATTGTTGGTGCTCCTGCTAAGAATCAAGCTATAACTAACCCTGAGAACACTATATACTCTGTAAAGAGATTAATTGGTCGTGAATGGGATGATTCTCAAGTTAAGAAGGATATTGAGAATTTTGCTTTTGAAACGAGAAAGGCAAGTAAGGGTGGTGTTGAAGTAAAAATGGGTGATAAATGGCATACCCCTCAAGAAATTTCTGCAAAAATTCTTGGAAAACTCAAAAAGGATGCAGAAGATTTTTTAGGAGAAGAAATTAAAGAAGCAGTTATAACAGTTCCTGCATATTTTGATGATTCGCAAAGACAAGCTACAAAAGATGCAGGAAAAATTGCAGGTTTGGAAGTAAAGAGAATAGTTAATGAGCCAACAGCAGCAGCTCTTTCATATGGGATGGGAGAGAAAAAAGATCAAACAATTGCCGTTTTCGATCTGGGTGGAGGTACTTTTGATATTACACTACTTGAAATAGGAGATGGTGTTTTTGAGGTACTTGCTACAAATGGTGATACTCATCTTGGAGGAGATGACTTCGATTCTGTAATTATGGAATCATTAATAGAAGAATTTAAAAATACTGAAGGGATTGATTTAAGAGAAGACAAAACTGCACTTCAAAGGTTAAAAGATGCCGCAGAAAAAGCAAAAATAGAGCTTTCTACTTCAGAAAAAACAGAGATTAATATCCCTTACATTACTGCAACAAGTTCAGGTCCAAAGCATTTCAAAAAAGAAATGACTAGAGTTGAACTTGAAAAATTAATTTCTGATTTGATAGACAAAACAGTGCCTCCTTGTGAAGAGGTTTTGAAAGATGCAAAAATTAAGAAAGAAGATATTAGTGAGATTCTTTTGGTTGGAGGTATGACAAGAGTGCCTGCAGTTATTAAGAAAGTTAAAGAGTTCTTCGGAAAGGAACCAAACAAAGGAGTAAATCCAGATGAGGTTGTTGCAACTGGAGCAGCTATTCAAGGTGGTGTTTTAAGTGGTGATGTGCATGATATAACTTTGCTTGATGTTACACCACTATCTTTAGGTATTGAAACTTTAGGAGGTGTTATGACTAAGCTAATTGAGAAAAATACTACAATTCCTACAGAAAAAACTCAAGTCTTTAGTACAGCTGCAGATAATCAGCCTTCCGTAGAAATACACGTTCTTCAGGGAGAAAGAGAAATGGCGGCTGATAACAAAACTCTTGGTAGATTTATACTTGATGGTATACCACCAGCACCTAGAGGAGTTCCTCAAATCGAAGTTAAATATGAAATAGATGCAAATGGAATTCTTAATGTTTCTGCAAAAGACAAAGCAACGGGTAAGGAACAGAAAATTACAATCACAGCATCTACTGGTTTGACAGAGGATGAAGTTGAAAAGATGGTTAAAGATGCTGAGGAGCATGCTAAAGAAGATAAAGAAAAAAGAGAGAGGGTAGAAGCTAAAAACGAATCGGAGTCGCTCTGTTTTAACACTGAAAAACTTCTTAAAGAATCTGGAGACAAGATGAATGAAGAAGATAAGAAGAAAATTGAAGAAAAGATAAAGAAAATTCAAGAGTTAATAGGTAAGGAGGATTTTGATAAAGATGAAGTTAAAAAGCAAAGCGAAGAATTAAGCAATCTTGTTCAAGAGGCAAGCAAAGTGATATATGAAAAGGCTGCACAGCAAGAACAAGCAGAGAAGGAACAAGGAAGTAAGAAAGAAGAAGGAGAAAAAGGGAAGGAAGATGTAAAAGAGGGTGAAGTTGTAGATGATGACGAATCAAAAGAAGAGGAAAAATAATTTAATAGAGGCTTTACGTAATCAAGGTTTTAAGGAAAATATGATTAAAGCTTTTGAAGAAGTAGAAAGAGAGGAGTTTGTTCCTGACTCTTATAGGTCCATGGCATACGAGAATATAGCCTTACCTATAGGTCAGGGGCAAACTATTTCCCAACCTTCAACAATAGCTTTTATGCTTGAACTATTAAATGTCCAAAATGGTCAAAAAATATTGGAAGTTGGTAGTGGAAGCGGGTATGTTCTTGCTCTTCTTTCGGCAATTAATCCAAAAGGTAAAATAATAGGTACGGAAAGGATAGAAGAACTAGTAAATTCTTCCAAAGAAAAATTAGGTGAATATAAAAATATTGAAGTATTCTACACTCCTAATTTTATAGGTTTTGAAAAACATTCTCCTTTTGACAGAATTCTTGTAAGTGCAAGTGCACAGGAAATACCTCAAGAGCTTATAGAACAACTAAAAACGAATGGAGTCCTTGTTTTACCAGTACTTAATTCTATTATGAGAGTAGAAAAAACAAAGAAAGGGAATAAAGTACAGAGCTATGAAGGTTTTGCTTTTGTACCTCTAGTTAAAGGTTAAAATATGATATATTATTGAATAGTGGATTAAATTTGAGATTTAAACTGAATGTTCGAGCAAAAAATCTCCAAACCTTCTTTAAAGGATTCAGGCTATTTTGTAAGAAAAGATAAGGAAGAAAAAATTCAAAAA
>SLHS01000006.1 GCA_007136035.1 Patescibacteria group bacterium
CAACATCAGTAATATAAGCAGCACCATTAGGGAGTATTCTTTCATCAGCAGTAGGTATATGAGTATGTGTACCAACAATAGCACTAACCCTACCATCTAAATGAGCACCCATCGAAACCATTTCAGCAGTAGATTCTGCATGCATATCAACTAAAATTCCTTTGTATTGTTCAAAATCCAAATTTCTAAAAAAAACATCTATCGCTCTAAAAGGCTCACTTATAGTTCTTTCATTCATACCCCACCAACCCATAATATTAATCACCAAGAACTTGCCCTTGTTTCCAAGATCTATCTCACCCCAACCTTTACCTGGTAAATCATCAGGATAATTAATTGGACGAATAATTGGATACTCACCCGAAAGTACAACTTCAAAGTCGTTACGTTGCCAAATATGATTTCCTGATGTCATAAAATCAACTCCATAGGACATAATTTCTTTAATTGTTGCCTCCGTAACACCTTTACCATGAGCTATATTTTCAACATTAGCCACCACTATATCAACCTCTTCTTCTTTTCGAACTTCGGGTAAAATTTTTTCGACAGTTTTGCGACCCGGTTTACCACAAATATCACCTAAAAAAAGGACCTTCATTATATTTAAAATTAATAAATTTAAATATTAGCTAGCAACTTCAATAGCCCTGTTTTCCCGTATAACAGTAACCTGAATAGTACCAGGATATGTTTGGCTTTTTTGTATTTCAGTTGCAATATCTTTAGCCATTACAGTTATTTGATCATCCGTTGTTTCTTTCGGTTTTACAATAACCCTTATCTCTCTACCAGCATGTATTGCAAAAACTTCATCTAGTTTCTCTCCTCCCACTTCTTTAGCAACATTCTCAATTGCTTCAACACGTTTGATGTAAGCTTCATACGTATCTCTTCTAGCACCAGGACGTGCACCAGATATAGCATCTGCTATATGAACAATTACCGCCTCAACAGATTGAGTATCAATATCTAGATGATGGGACTCAATAGCATTAACAAGTTTTTCTGGCAAATTATACTTTCTTGCAACTTGTCCAGATATATGATGATGTGGCTGATCTATTTTATGACTCAAAACCTTCCCTACATCATGCAAAAGACAAGCCTTTTTAACCAAATCTACATCAGCATTTAAACTACTCGCAATAGAAGATCCAATACGTATTAATTCAGTCGTATGATCCATCAAACTCTGCCCATAACTTGATCTGTATTTCATCTTACCTATAAGTTTCAAAAGACCGGGGTCAATACCTGGCCAATCAGCTTCTTCAGCTAAAATCATTCCATTTTTCTTAATCTCCTGAGCGATTTCATTTTTAGCTTTTCTTACTTCATCCTCGATAGAACCAGGATGGATACGTCCATCCTTGATTAATTTTTCTAAAGCAACTCTTGCAATTTCACGTCTTAAAGGATCAAATGAAGAAACTCCAATAGCATTAGGTGCTTCGTCAACAACAACATCTACACCCGTTACTTTTTCAAATGCACGTATATTCCTACCATCCTTACCTATTATCCTACCCTTAACTTTTTCATCGCTCAACTTTATTACAGAAGTTGTTGTCTCTGAGACATAATCTGTTTCAATACTTTGCATAGTATCAACAAGAATTTCTTTTGCCTTCTCTTGAGATACTTCCTTTACTTCTGCCTCCGCTTCCCTTATTTTCTTAGCTTTGTAATTCAACAAATCTTCATCTACCTCTTTGAGTAACTTTTCCCTAGCTTCATCTCTTGTTAGATTTGAAATTTTTTCCAATTCTTTCTTTAATCTTAGCCTATTTTCTTCTAATTGTTTTTTGGTGCTTTTAACAGAATCTTTCTCTTTTTCTAAAGATTCTGACTTGCCATCTAACATTTTCGACCTTTTGTTAATTGCTTGCTCTCTTTCTAAAAGAATATTTTCTTGCTCTAGCGATTCTTTACGAACCTTTTTAGCTAGAGTTTCAGATTCTTTCATCAAAGCGTTTGCCTCTTCATCAGCTTTTTTAAGTTTTTTTTGGGCTTCTTTCCTGGCATCTTCAAGAATTTTTTCTTTAGAAACATCTACCTTTCGAAACTTGAAATAGCCAAAAGAAACACCAACACCTACTAGAAGACCTCCTAACAACAATAATATTGTTTCCATGGTTTTAACTCTACAAAAATAAAATATATCGTAGAAAGATATATTCTTAACAAAAGTGACAGAGAAAGAAAAAAGCTTTTATATTAACACAAAAACCACCGCTTCATTAAAATAAGCGTAATAGTTTTTATTTTTGTTAATATCAAATATTTTCATAAATTTTTTTAAAAGCTTAATTAAAAATTCTCAATGTACACTCTTCATATTACCAGTACAATCTTTCTACATGAGTATGGATTTTAACATTTTCAAAAGAATTTTACCACTTAAGATTCTATAGGTCCTAATCTCTGGCTACACAACGAACACGAGCAGTGCCGGAAGAAGTTTTCGAAGAACTGTTAAGATAACCATTATGCAATACAACCCACCAAGCCTCATCAGTATTTTCTTCAACTTCATTTAATGACCAAAAATTATTGGTAGTCGCGAAACTTGAATCATAACCATACATATCATTACCACTATAA
>SLHS01000095.1 GCA_007136035.1 Patescibacteria group bacterium
CCTCCCCAAATTCTTTAAATATCTTTGCTAAAGTTTTTTCATCATAAAAATTTAGGATATCTATAGCTTTAGCACTTAATTCTTCATCCATTCGCATATCTAAATCTTGGCTACCCTCTAGGTAGCTAAAGCCCCTTTTAGAAGCCTCGAGCTGCCTAGAGGAAAGCCCTAGATCCATTAAGATTCCATCTACTCTCTTATCCAAAAATTCATTTATATTTTTAAAGTTCCCTTTTTTTATTGTCCAATTCTTATGCTTTTCTATTTCTTTTTTGTAATAGCTTTTTACAAAGTTAATAGCATCACCATCTCTATCTATACTTAATAATGATCCATTTTTATCTATACTCTTTAGTATTTCGATACTATGCCCTCCTTCGCCTAGTGTGCAATCAACATAATCTCCATCGGGTTTTATGTTTAGGTTTTCTAAGGATTCTTTGAGTAGTACTGGCTTGTGGTGTTTAGGGTTTTTATTTTTCATTCTTTTTGTTCATTTCTTGAATTGCATTCGCTATTTTGTCACTATTTTCGTCTAAGAATTTGAGCCTTCCCTCCCACTTTTTCTTACCCCATATTTCAATCCAGTTATATAGTCCTACGAATACTGCTTCTTTTTCGAATTGTCCATATTCATAAAGGCTTCTGGGTATTACAATTCTGCCTTGAGTATCTGCTTGTACTTCTATTGCACTTCCTACAAGAAATCTTGTAGTATCCCTTATATGTTTATTGATGAATGAACCTTCTATTACTTCTTTGGCTATCTTTTCCCACATCTTTTTGTTAACGAGCACAAGCGTTCCTTCGTATCCCCTTGTTAGTATTAAATTACTTCCTAGTTCTTTTCTAAATTTATTCGGTATTGCGACCCTTTTCTTTTCTCCAATTTTTGTTTCGTATTCTCCTATTAACATGAATTACAATATACCACAATTCACCACTTATCACCACTTAGTAAAAACAATGTAGCATGGACTAATTTGACAAGTCAAATATAGTGTTTGGCTTATAGTAATATTCTTTGGAATAAAGGTTACTTTATTGTTATTCTTGCACCTAAACTTTGAAGAGATTCGATGAGTTCAGGGTATCTTCTTTTTAATGGTTGGGTATTTTCAATTGTTGTTGTTCCTCTAGCTGCTAGTGCAGCTAAGATTAGTGAATGAGCTCCTTGAATTATACTTGGAGCAATTACAAAGTTACCTCGAAAGTTTGATGGTCCAAAAGTTATTGCTTTAGTTGTATCTCCTAGCTCTATATTGGCTCCTAATTTAATCAATTCATATACAAAAAGAAACTGACTCTCATACATATTTTGCATGATCCTTATATTCCCTGGTGCTTTTGCTGCTAAAACTAAGACCTGTGGTATTAAATCAACAGGAAAACCTACTGGCCAGGGATATGCAGGTATTTTATCCATATTCCCTTTCAAGTTTGTTTTACATCTAAGTTTTTGATTTGAAGGTATAATTATATCTTCTCCTTCTATTTCATATTTAAGATTGATCTTTTCATAATACTTGAGAATTTGTTGCATATGATTTGGTATTGCATCTTTTATTCTTAAGTGTCCATTTGTTATTGCTGCAGCAACTATTAAACCTCCAATATCTATATGATCTGGAATAATTTTCCATTCTCCACCTCCCAATTTTTTAACTCCATTTATCACCAATTTATTTGTACCTATTCCCTCTATTTTAGCTCCGATACTATTTAAAAAATTACACATGTCCTGAACATGAGGTTCACAAGCTGCGTTGTATATTATTGTTTTTCCTTTTGCGAGTACTGCGGCAAGTACAAGATTTTCTGTCCCTGTAACCGAAGCCTCCAATTGCCAAATGGTCTTGTCTCCTTTTAAACCTTTTGTTGAAAGTTTGTATATGTTTGAATTATCCGTTTCTGCTCCCATTTCAATTAGTCCAGAGATCAATGTGTCTACAGGTCTATTGCCCAATTTACAGCCCATGGCATCATCAACTTCTGCTTGTCCAAATTTCGCAAGTAATGGTGCAAGAAACATAAGTGAAGCTCTTTCTTTTTTAGAAAGTTTTTTATCCAAAACAAAGGAGTGTATATTTTTTGAATTTAGTCTGATAGTATTTTTCTTTGGGTAGTTAACCTCACCTCCAAGTTTTTTGTATATTCGAAGCATTATCCTTACAGACGCGCTTTTTGGTACATTTGTTAGCGTTATAGTTTCATTTGTTAATATACAAGCAGGTATTATGGCAAGTATGGAGTTTTTGTTTGGTGTTGGAGTTATCTCTCCTGAAATTGGATACCCTCCCTCTATCTTCAATGTATTCATATCTGTAGTTTAAAAGTTTATAATAAAACTCTAGCATAGATTATACATAATATATACATGTTTAAGAAGATAGCTCTGGGTTTTTTCTTTGTTTTTGTTTTTTTCTTTTTGCTCCTACTCTCTTCTATGATTGGTGAGGCTCCACAAAGAAATAATATGTATTGGGGGGTTACCTTTTCACAAAAGTATGCTAGGGATTTAGGTCTTGATTGGCAAGAAACGTATTTGGCTATGTTTGATGATCTTGGGGTCAAAAAAGTTAGAGTACCAATATATTGGGATTTTGTTGAAGGAGAGGAAGGGAATTACTATTTTGAAGAAGTTGATTGGATGTTTGAACAGGCTCTGGAAAGAGAAATTGAAATAATTCCGGCTATTGGCATGAGGGTACCCAGATGGCCAGAATGTCATTTGCCCGATTGGGCCGAGCGATTAGAGAAGGGCCAGCAGCAGGAAAAAATTCTCCAACTTATTGAAGAGATAGTTTTAAGATACAGGGGGAATGAATCAATAGTATATTGGCAGATTGAAAATGAACCTTTTTTAACCACTTTTGGGGAGTGTCCGTGGGCTGATAAGGATTTTTTAAAACAAGAAGTAAATTTGGTAAGAAGTCTTGATCCTGAAAGACCGATTTTAATATCAGAGAGTGGTGAGCTTTCTACCTGGTTTAAAGGAGCACAAATAGCTGATACAGTTGGGACAAGTATATATCGAAGAACTTGGTGGCATGCAGTTGGAGGTATATACACAAAAATACCAATAAGGCCAGTTCATTATTATAGGAAATCTCAAATAATCGACAGATTATTTGAAACAAATGTTATTTGTACAGAATTACAAGCAGAACCTTGGGGTCCTGCTCCGACATTTATTATTTCTCTTGAAGAACAAGAGAAAACGATGAATATAGATATATTTAGAGATAATATTGAATATGCAAAGAGAACAGGTCTTTCAGAGTTCTATCTTTGGGGTGTAGAATGGTGGTATTGGATGAAGACAATACATGAGCAGGATGAATTTTGGGAAGAGGCAAAGAAGCTTTTTGAATAAATTATATAAACATCCATATGCAGATAAAGAAGAATGTTTCAATTAAAAATTTAAACACTTTTTGTGTAGATGTGAAAACAAAGTATTTTGTTCAGGTAGAAACAGTTGAGAAATTGAAAAAAGTTCTAAGGAATTACAAAGATGAAAAAATCTTCATATTGGGTGGAGGTAGCAATACTCTTTTTGTAAATGATTGGGATGGTTTGATGTTGAAGATAGATATTAAAGGTAAAAAAGTTAAAAAGAAGGAAGATGAAAATTATGTATATGTTGAATGTAATTCTGGTGAGTTATGGGATGATTTTGTACACTGGACTGTTGAAAATAATTATGCTGGTATTGAAAACATGGTTATGATTCCAGGTACAGTGGGTGGTGCTGTTGCTCAAAATATTGCGGCTTACGGTCAAAATATTACAGATGTTCTTTTTGAAATAGTAGTTTGGAATATTAAGAATGAGAAAGAAAGAATTTTGAAACCAGAGAATTGTAATTTTGCATATAGATCGAGTAATTTCAAACACGAGTGGAAAAACAAATATATTATCACAAAGGTTATTTTTAAATTAAAGAAAGAATCAGGAGATTTAGAACTTAGTTATCATGAAAGAGCAGGTAGATATGGTTCTCTTTTGGAAGAGCTTCAAACTTTTGCTAAAGAGCCATACAGTTTAAAAGATGTGCTTCGGGCTGTAAAGAATCAAAGAGAGAAAAGACTTCCCAGTGTTGATATGTGTGGTACTTGTGGTAGTTTTTTCCAAAATCCTGTTGTTAGTTTAAAAAAGTTCAAAGAATTGCAAAGGAAAATACCTGATTTACAATCATATCCTGTTGAAGGTCTTAATTATGAAAAAGGAGAAAAACAGGAAGAATTTGTAAAAATTCCTGCAGGTAGACTTCTTGATGAATTGGGTTGGAAAGGTTCTTGGGATGGTAATGTAGGTGTTTCTGAAAAGCATGCACTTTGTGTTGTCACAAATAAAAAAGCCAAAGGTAAGGATGTATTAAAATTCACCAGAAAAATGAAAAAGAGTGTAAAGGAGAGTTATGGAGTTGAACTTGTTGAAGAAGTGAATATTGTTCTATGAGTTTTCTGGTTCATGCACAACAATAGCATCTGGTAGCATATCCCATTGCCCTCTTTCGTGAGCTTCTATGTGTTCTTGTTCTAAACGAATAAATTTCTCATTTATATCAGGACCTCTGTAGTCTTGCATTATCATAATATCTCCAACCTTGAATTCACTTCTCCCCCTACAAGGTATATTACCAAATTCGGTTTTTTTATATATCCTTCCTTTGTCGTCATACTCAAAAAATGGGCTATATGGTAGTTTCTCTGGAGCTTGGTTATTAAACCATTTGTCTGGTACTGGATACCAACCATTTTCTTTAATATATTCTTCCGTTAGGTAAGGGGCGTTTAGAAATTCGGGTACTTTAAGTTCTTTTTTGTTGTTTTTAATATGTTCCATTTTTATTTAATTATAATTTTAAATATTAGTAATTTTTTCTATTAAACCACCCCACTCGCCTGCGCTCATGAAAACTATGATGGTATTTTTATCTGAATTTTTACTTAAAAATTCTAAAATTTGTTCTTCCTTAGGGAAATAGTGTTTTTTTTCTTCTTTTTTGTTAATTGCGTTTATTATATCAATGCCGTGTATTCGAAATTCCTTTTCTGTTGATTTTTTCACAGTTATTTTAGGAATAATAATATAGTCTGTATCTTTAAAAGTTTCTTTATACCATTTTAAAGTATCCTTTGACTCCCTTTCTGAAACTCTAGGTGAATATATTGTGATTATTTTGTTATCTTTGAACCTTGTTCTTAAAGCTTCGAGTGTAGATTGTGCTTTCACTGCTGAGTGTGCGAAGTCATCTATAATGGTTGCTCCTTTACTGTTTACCCCTATAACTTCTAATCTTCTTTTAACTCCTTTATATGTTTTTATACCTTCTTGTATTTTTTCTAAATCAATTCCAAGATTATGTGTTAGAGCAATTGCTGCAAGACAATTTTCAATATTATGTAGACCTATTAGTGGAGTTTCAAATTCTCCTATTTCTTCATGTGCTTTTTTTACAGAAAAAGAAGTATGTTGTTTTTTGAACTCAATATCATCAACTGTAAAATCTCCATTCTGAAGACCATATTTTTGACTTTCACCATTGTATTCTTTTAACACTTCTTCGTTATTTTTACCATTTTCTGAAAGATAAAGCTGTCCTTTGTTTTTTTCTACTAGCTTTACCAAGTCTTTGTAAGCGTCTATGTATGATTTCTCTGTAGGGTAAAGGTTTACATGATCCCATTGAGCGGCAGTGATTATTGTGTGTTTTGGTTTGTAGTGAAGAAATTTTGGTGACATGTCGAAACCAAATGCAGAGGCATATTCATCTCCTTCTATAACAGAATATTGTGAATTTCCTTGTTTAATTCCGTATTCAAAATTTAAAGGTAATCCACCGATTAAAAAAGAAGGATCTAAATTTGCAACTTCCAAAATCCAAGCAATTAATGATGTTATTGTTGTCTTCCCGTAGGTACCACAAACAACGATAGATTCTTCTTTTATGATGTGCTTGTTGATGAGATAGGTAAAGCTTTCTATTTGCTTATTAAGTTTTTTAGCCTCTAAGTATTCTGGGTTGTTTTCGTCTTTCATTAGTATTGAACCTCCTATAATTACCAAATCAACATCTTTTATTTTTTCTGGCTTAAAACCTTCGTACCAATTAACATTATTTTTATTTAAAAGACTAAGTGCTGGATCAAAAATATTGTAATCTGAACCAGAGATTTCATAACCTTGTGAGTGGAGCATAGTGGCCAAAGGTGCAATTGCTGAACCACCTATTCCTATAAAGTGTATTTTTTCTTTCATTAGTTTTCTTCTTTGATTTTAGCTTTTAGCTTCTCAATATCCTTGTCCCAAGTATTTTCATCAAACCATTCGATACCCCTAAATTGTGTTTTGTAGAGGGATTTTGGTGTGTATACTGTCCCTAAATATACATGTTTTTTCTCATTCTCTTTTGCATATTCTATTGCTTTTATCATCATACCCATACCTATGTTCGAACTTATCAATTCTGGTTTGTAAAAAGGATAAGCATAATGTAAAAGATCTTCTGTTTCCATTGTTATGCAATAGCCTATTTTTTCTCCATCTAATTTGTAAACTAGTAGGTTCGTAAAAAATTTCTCTTCAAAAATCCATTTTAATTTTTGTGGACTTATTATGATTTTGCCAAATTTCTTTTTGAAAAAATCTGAAGCTAGTTTACTTATACTGTAGTCAAATTTAAAGTTTTCTAATTTTTGGTTCTCTAATTCTAAGCCTTCAGTTTTTTTTAAAACCCTTCTGTTTTCACTGTTTAAAGAAAATTCTTCTAAATCTATACGTAAATTTCTGGCTAGATAGTAATAATTTTTTTTAATTCTTGTAGCTAAAAATCCCTTTTCATATATTTCGTCTATATTATCATCATCATTTGCTTGTAAATATACTAAGTAAGGGAATTTATAATTTTCGTGATTTCCTTTATATTCTTTGAAAATGTACTGCATGTTTTAATAATATCAATTTTTTTTCAATATTTTTAGTATCGTTTCTTTTTCATCCCAAGGTAATTCTTTTTTCCCATCGAGATTCATACTTTTTTCATGACCTTTTCCAGTAATTATAATAATGTCCCCTCTCTTTGCTATTTCTATGGCTTTTTGGATAGCTTCTTTTCTATCTGGAATACTGAAATATTCTATCCCATTTTTTTGGACTTCTTGTATCCCTTCTATTATTTCCTTGTTTATTGACTCTATATCTTCTCCTCTTGGATCTTCTGCCGTTAGAATTATTTTATCAGCATATTTTGCACTTATGGCACCCATTTTGGGCCTTTTTGATTTGTCTCTTTTCCCAGCACATCCAAAAACTACAATTAAATTATTGCCTTTTTTTCTCATTTGATCTCCTCTCTTTAAAATGTTTTCTAAAGCGTTTGGTGTATGTGCAAAGTCAACGATAACTTGAAATGGTTTCTCTTTTACTATCTCCCATCTCCCTTCTAGTGTTGGAATTTTTAAAATAGCTTGTTTAATCTTTTTTGTTGGAATTTTCAACTCTAAAGCAACAGCTATTGAAGCCATTATGTTGTGAATATTGTATCTACCTTTTAAATTTGTTGAGAACTTTTGTTTTCTCTTTTTATTTATACTCAAAGAGAAATCCATGTTTCCATCCTCAGTTACAAATTCGTCAGCTTTAATATCGGAGTTTTGGGTAAATCCATAAGTAATGATTTTGCGATTCAAATCTGTAGCTAGTTCACAAAGAGGTTTAAATGATTGATCATCTTTGTTTAGAATAACGGTACCATCTTTCTTCGTGTATTGGATCAGTTTACTTTTTGTTTTTAAATATTTTTCATATGTTTTATGGTAATCTAAGTGTTCATGACTTATATTTGTAAAGACAGAGAATAGATATTTAATTCCAGCAACTCTGTGTTGATCTAGACCATGTGAAGTTGTTTCCAGAACAACATAATCTATCCCTTCTTTTACCATTATATCTAAAAATTTTTGCAGATCCTTTGGTGCAGGATTTGTTACATGGAAATCTAAAGGGAATTCTTTCTCTTGTGTCTTTACCTCTAATGTTGATATTATCCCAACTTTAAACCCTGCCTCTTTCAAAAGAGTATAGATTATATTTGCTGTTGTGGTTTTTCCATCAGAACCCGTCACTCCAATAACTTTGAGTTTTTTTGAAGGATTTCCATATTTTTTACAGTAAAAAAGAGCAGTAAAGTAATGCTTCCAATTTTTTACCTGTTGAGGAATGATATTTGTATTCATTTGGTAAGTATACGATAAAATGGGGGTATAATGAAAGTCCAATATTTTGTTCTCTTTTTTGATAGAATACACCTATGAAAATAAAGCTGATGGATAAAAGTATAAATTATGAGTTTAGTGGAGCTGGTGATGTGATTTTGTTTGTACATGGTTGGGGTGGGGATTTACATAGTTTGGATGGTCTCTATGAGCATTTTTCCAAAAACTACAAATGCTATAGATTGGATTTACCAGGCTTTGGTAAGAGTGAAAATCCAAATTCTGACTGGGGTATCGTTGAATATTCTAAACTTGTTAAATTATTCATAGATGAAGTTATTAAATCAAAAGTTATATACTGTGGTCACTCTTTTGGAGGCTCTATTGGTATATATTTGGCTGCAAATTTTAAAATTATTAAGAGAATGATTCTTTTAGCTCCAGCGTTTAGAAGAAAGGGAGAAGTAAAAACTTCATTTTCGGAAAAAATCCCTTTTTATTCAAAACTTAAACCAATTCTCTACCCCATTAGAAAAGTAGGATATTCAATATTCTATCCTGGTTCCCAAGTTTTAAAATATCCTCATTTAGAAGAGAATTTCAAAAAGCTTGTGGTGCAAACTTTAGTCCCAATTTTGCATAAAGTTGAAGTCAAAACGTTAATAATTTGGGGTGATGCAGATCTGTTTGTTCCTGTTAAAGATGGATATTTTTTACATAAAAAACTTAAAAATTCTGTCCTAAAAGTCTACAAGGGTGTTAATCACAACATACAATCTGCGAAAACTGAAAAAGTGATTGAAGATATAATTTGTTTTTTAAACAAAAAATGATATATGTAATTTTCTTTTCAGCAATTATTTCTTACTTTTTTGCTCTTAGACAGATTTATCAACTTCAAATTACAGAGTATCGCTTTGATAGGTTCATGACTATGCTTAGGGACTCGGGTTTTGGTAGTTTAATTTATCCGAAGATTACATTCCCTGCTAAAACAGTTCGTAATATTATGATTGCCTTCTTATCTTTGATTTTTCTTTTACTACTAAACTATCTAGTATTTATATTTTTCTCTGAAAACCTAACGGTTATTTTGATTTTAATTTTGCTTAATTATTTCATCGCCAAAGACCTTGTTTTCTTCGCATCCGTAATTGTTACACCATTTGCTAATATTATTAGAACAAGAACAATTGCACAGGCAAAAAATATTGTTGATAGTTCTGATGTTGAGATTATAGGTGTAACGGGTTCTTTTGGTAAAAGTTCAATGAAGGAATTTATTCATCAGGTTTTTTCAGAGAAATATAATATGGAGAGGACTGCAGGAAATAGGAATACAAATATTGGTGTGGCTTTAGAGATTAAAGAAAAGCTGAAAAAGAATTTAGATTTTTTTGTTTGTGAAATGGGTGCTTACAAAATAGGTGAAATTGAAAAAATTTGTAGTTTTGTTAAGCCTAGGTATGGTGTTTTAACAGGAATAGGAAATCAACATATGGATTTGTTTGGTAGTATTGAAAATCTAGTTCAAGCAAAGTCAGAATTGCTTAGAGCTTTACCAAAGGATGGTATTGCTGTAGTTAATGTAGATAATAATTACAGGGAGAAGCTTTTTGAAAATGTGAAAGCTAGAACAGTAACTTATGGTTGGAGTGAAGATGCTGATTATCGGGTTTTGGATTTAAAGTACAAAAAAAGAATGATGTTTGTTAAGTTTAATGCTTTTGGTAAGGAATATAAATTTACTACTGCTCTTTTGGGTAATCATCAGGCTGTAAATTTACTAGGTGTAATAGCTTTAGGTTTTGAATTAAAAATAAGTTATGAAGCAATTCAAAAGGCAATTGCGAAAATGGAACCTTTGTTTAGCAAACTTTCAGTACATAAGGGTATAAATGGTGTGACGGTGATAAATGATGGGTACAATTCAAATTTAGATGGTTTTCTTTCAGCATTAGATGTTGCAAAAAATTTTGAAGCAAAAAAGAAATATGCTTTTAATTATGGTATTTTTGAGTTAGGTAAAGAAAGGGAGAAGGCATATCAAAGGGTTGTTGAGTCTGTTGTTGATGGAAATATCATTTTTCTGACTTTGGATAAAAGATATTTAAAGTTTGATGATAAAAATGTAATTTATATGAAATCTGAAAATGAAGTGATGGAGTTTTTAAAGAAAAATTTA
>SLHS01000027.1 GCA_007136035.1 Patescibacteria group bacterium
ATGGTTTCGATGGGTGCTCATTTAGATGGTAGGGTTAGTGCTATTGTTGGTACACATACTCATATACCTACTGCTGATGAAAGAATACTCCCTAATGGTGCTGCTTATATTACTGATGTTGGTATGGTAGGGCCTTTGAATTCCGTACTTTGGGTTGATACTGATATCATCATTAAGCAAAATATGTATCCATATTCTTTACATTATGAAATTGTTGAAACGGGTCCTATGAGGTTTGATGCTGTTGTTATAGATATTGAAGATAATAATAGAGCTACTAATATAAAGAGAATTAATAAAATTATACCTTAAAGTATAGGGGGACTATAGTATTATTCTATTGGCCTAATTTTGATGAGTATTGTTTGTATAAATGCTTTTATTCTATACGGTAAATCTTCTTTTATTTTTAATTATTAGGTTAAACTTTATTCATTATTTTATATACTTCTTTCTTTTCATTTCTTTTGCCCTCTGCTTTAAGGCTCTCCCATAGCCTTTTCGTGTTGGCCTGCTCACCTATATTTTAATTTGCTTTCTTCTCTCAATTTTCCTTTGTACTATTACAAAGATTCTATTTCGCTTAATTATTTATTCTTCGTATGATTAAGGCCTAATAACAGAGAAAATATAAGTCATGTGTACAAAATCCTATAAACAAAACACATGTTGACATTTATGTTAATTTGGTTTAACTTACACACAGAATTTCATCTTTAAGTATGAAATTCTATCTCTAAAGAAAGGAGGACACATCTATGTTGAAAAAAGAAATTGTCAACAAAGTTGCTGATGAAGCTGGTTTGACTAAAAAGCAGGCAGCAGCAGCGGTGGAATCTTTCTTGGGTGCAGTAAAAGGTTCTCTTGCTAGAGGAGACTCTGTGCTTTTGACAGGTTTTGGTAAATTCGAAGTAAGAACTAGAGAATCACGGGAAGGTATTAACCCAAGAACTTTGGAAAAGATTACCTTACCACAGTCTAAGTACCCTGCATTTAAAGCAGGTAAGGCTTTAAAGTCTGCTGTAAAATAAATCTGCCGGTATTACTCTTTAGATAGAGTAAAGCGAGACCCTGTGCAATTGGCAGGGTCTCTGTTCTTTTTGGTTGCATATATATATGAAATTTAATAGACTGTCTGTATGAGAGATTTAATCGTTCCTTCTAAGCGTAACAACTATAATCCTTTTTTTTCTACTAGGGTAGCTATGGTGATACTAACTTTGTGGGTCCTGTTGGTTAATAGTTTTTCTGGAATTTTGATAGAAAATTTTGGTGTACATGCTACCAATATGACTTCAGATCGTATTATTCAGCTTACTAATGAGGAACGGGCTAAATTAGGTTTAAATTCGCTTAAATCCAATGCGAATCTTACTTCTGCTGCCCATGCAAAGGCTAATGATATGTTTGAAAAACAATATTGGGATCATTTTGGACCAAATGGAGAAAGTCCATGGGACTTTATTAGAGGTTCGGGTTATCAATATGTGTATGCAGGTGAAAATTTAGGAAAAGGATTTACAACTTCTGAAGGAGTTCATCAAGCGTGGATGGCAAGTCCTACACACAAGGAAAATATCATATCACCAAATTATGAGGATATTGGTATAGCGATAGTTAGCGGTGAATTACACGGAGAAAACCTTATCCTTGTTGTACAGATGTTTGGTAGTCGTTCTCGTCCAGAACCAGTGGAAACTGAACCTGTAGCTCAAGTTGCTCCGGAAACTAGAGAAGTGGTTGAAGAACCAGTTCCAGCACCTACTCCACCCCCAACCCCACAAAGAGAAATTGACTATATACAAGGAGATTCAGAAGATGGAAAAACTAAAAGTATACGTATAGTATATCCTGAGGATGATGCAACCTATACTGATCCTCAAATTCCAGTTAGAGGAGAAACAGAAAATGTTGATGTTGGAGAACTAATAGAAATAATTAAAGATAATTCTGTATTAGGAGAAACGGAAGTTCAGGCAAATGATGTTTGGGAATTTCAAAATGTATATGATTGGTCAGAAGGAAGAAATTATATAGATGCTGTTATTACTGATGGTGAAGAAAAATATCGAGATTCTGTTAAATTTTTCATAAAATCCTCTCCCCCAGAAGTTTTAGGTATTGAAGTGACTCAAGAGGATGGGGAATTTCGTATAGTTATAGATGTTGAGGAAGATACTCAAGAAGTTTCTCTAATTATGGGTGCAAACATTATAGAAGGTGATATAGATAATAAAAAGGTGGAATTTAAAATTTCTAAAGATGAAATTACAGAGACAGTTTTTCTTGTGGTGACGGATATATATGGTAATTTTATACAAGAAGATATAACTGATTATTTTATTGAAAAAGAAAGTAGAGGATCTTTTTCTTTAGCTGGATTTATTAATTTAAACATCTCTTCAATTCAAAGATTCACAACAGTTTTATTAGCGACATTTGTTTTAGGAGTTTTAATGATACAAGTATATTTTTATAACAAAGAGGACAAACTTAAAGAGAAAAGTGGTGATTTTTTAATGGTGGGGGTTTGGTGGTTACTTTTTCTTTTTGGTTCATTTATCGGTTATTCA
>SLHS01000026.1 GCA_007136035.1 Patescibacteria group bacterium
GTTTTCTTCTATTGCTTTGGTAGCAAATTCTTTTATTTTCTCTTCATCCGATATAATTTCAACATCTGATTTGTCCATTAATTTACTTAGGTCTAAATTTTCATTTAGTGCTTTTTCCAATATTTCTTTCGCTTTGCTGTTTAAAAATTCTTTTTTCTCAACTTTAACAATTAGTTTACTTAAATCTTCTATTATTTTTTCTATATCCCAAAATGTTTTGTTAGTGTTGTTTAAATGAGCAAAAATTGGCCCCGTAATCCAATTCGCAACGGCTTTTGCTGCAGTATTTTCATCTAATTCTTTCTTAACTTCTTTTAAAAGTTTTTCAAAAAATTCTGCCCCTTCTTTTGATGCAGTTATGACTTGTGCGTTGTATTCTGAAAGGTTGTATTTATCCATATATTTCTCAATCTTTTCATCTGGTAATTCTGTTAGCTCTTTCTTAATTTTTTCAACAACATTCTTAGTAATTTTAATTACAGGAATATCAGGATCAGGGCAGTATCTATAATCTTGTGCTGATTCTTTAGATCTTTGAAACTCTGTAATGTTTTTAACAGCATTCCAGCCTCTCGTTTGCTGTATTATCTTGTTGCCATCTCCTATTTCTTTTATTAATCTTTTAACTTCATATTCTATTGATTTTTCTACCGCTGAAATAGAGCCAATGTTTTTAATTTCGATTTTTGGATTTAATTCATTATTATTAATGGCTTTAATCTCACCATTTTCATATTTCCATGTCCCTTTTTTTTGTACAGAAATATTTGGTTCACACCTCATTTGTCCTTTTTCCATATCTGCATCAGAAATATTTAAATATCTGACAATTTGTCTTATTTTTGCGGCATATTCTTTTGCTTCGTATGCGCTTTTTATAATTGGCTTTGTAACAATCTCTATTAAAGGTACTCCAGACTTATTACAATCTATTAAAGTATAGTTTTTAATATGTAGAGACTTTGCAACGTCTTCTTCTTGATGTATTCTTTCAATTTCTATTTTGACTTTTTCTTCTTTTGCATTTTTGACATAAATATATCCGTTTGAACAGATGGGGTTGTCGTATTGACTTATCTGATAGCCCTTTGGAAGGTCTGGGTAAAAGTAGTGTTTTCTGTCAAAACGAATGTTTTTTGAAATTTCACTATTTGTTGCAAGCCCCAAAAGGATGCATTTTTCAATTGCTCTTTTATTTGGTACTGGTAAAGCTCCAGGTAGGCCTGCACATACAGAACATGCCTGAGTATTAGGTTCTTTCTCGAAGTATTGTGCTGCACAGGAGCAAAACATTTTAGACTGTGTTTTGGTTTGTATGTGTATCTCCAAACCGATAATTACATCATATTGTTCTTTCATATAACGGCATTATATCACTGAATTGGTTTAATTGTCTTCTTTTTCTTTAAGAATATAGTATGTTTTTTTATTTTTACCTTTTCTTTCTAGATACCCAGCTTGTAGAAGCTCAGTCAAATCCCTATATGAGGTCATAAATGAGATCCCCATTAATTTTGTATACTCCGCTCTGTTTATCTTTTTGTTTTCTTCCAAATATTTAATAATTTTTACTTGTCTGTTATTCAAGTTTTCCTCTGATTCAGCTTTTTTCTTTACTGTCTTGTTATGGGAAGACTCATAAAGTTGTTTTAATTGAATTGATTCAAGAGATAGTGCGTAGAGGAGAGCTTCAGTAAAAAGAGTTTGGTCTCTATTCTTCTTGGACATTTTAAAAATTTCTGGTATTTCTTTGTAAATGGGTTTCAGAGCTTTAGCAAGGCATAAAGTATTATTATGATTATACCCAAAGTCTTTTAAGACACATGTAGCTGTTAAAATAGAAGTTATTTGATTACCAACATACATTGGGGCATTGTCTATAAATTCATAAATTAAAAGTGCACATTGTATTAATTTATGATAGTTGTCTTTTCCGGAATATATCCATTCTGAAAGCTCGTTAAAATACTTTTCTGTATTTCTTTTTGGGTAGTAGTCCCTGTATTTATACCACTGATCATGTATTTCATTTGGTATTTCGGAAAATTTTCGAAATTTTCCTGTCTCCCATGAATCAAGTATGTTTTTTAAAAGTAAATTATTTAAATGAGCTATTAATTCAGAAGATATTGGAACAAATGAAGTTGATTTATATGAGTTTATAAAATCTTGGGTACTTCTATAGTTTGTTAAAATTTTATATTTTGCACCTTTGGAAACATCAATTTTACCTCTTTGTATATCAAGGGCTTTTGAATATCCTGTAGGTAGGTTAATGATTTCTGCAAGAGCATTAATATCTTCAGCGTGAACCCTCTCGTATAACTGTTTTTTTTCTTTGTAGGGTAGGGGTATATTTTTAACCCTCTCATTGTTTATTTCAAAGGTGACAATATATTTCATCATCAAATTTGTCAGTGTTATATTTGGTGAATACATAAAAGTAAAAAGTGTTAAATTACAAGCTGGTGAGTGGATTCGAACCACTGGCCTATTCTTTACGAAAGAATTGCTCTAGCCAACTGAGCTACACCAGCATGGGTGTAGTATAACAGATGCGTAACA
>SLHS01000059.1 GCA_007136035.1 Patescibacteria group bacterium
GTTCAACAAATTTACAATTTTATTGTATCTTTTTTTCTTTCTTTTAACTGGATTGTAAAAACTCCTAATATTCATTTTGTTTTTTTCTTCCTAAAAGTACCTTGGAACAAACAAATACCTTTTAAAGAAATTTCTCTGTTTAATTTTTTTTTAATTTCCTTAGAGATTTCACTTATTGTCGCTCCTGTGGTAATTATATCATCTACTATGATGATATTATCATATTTATTAATTTTAGCTATAACATCAGTATTAATTTCGAATATATTTTTTACATTTTCTTTTCTTTTTTCGTAGCTTAGTTTTGCTTGTGAAAGATTTTCTTGTTTTTTAAAAATAAGGTTTTTGTTAATTTCAGCATTTGTTTTTTGGACTATTAGTTCACAAATAAGTTCTGTTGGATTAAAACCTCTTTCTAGAGTTTTTTTTCTGTGAGAAGGTAATGGAATGAGTAGGGATTTTTTAAAGTTGATATTTTTCAGTTTGTTTTCAAAAAGTGAAAAGATGAAATTAGCTATTTGAAATCTATTCTTGTACTTAAAATTGTGAATTAATTTTTTAGAACATTCGTTGTATTTCCAAAAGGTTATTACACTTTCAAAAGAATCTTTCTTCAAACACTGACTATGGGTTTTGAAATCGTTTGAAAGTTTTTTACAGATATAGCAGTTTGGTAACGTTGGATAAAGTCTTTTTTGGCAGGTTTTGCAAAGCCAAAGACCAGTTCTTGAACAAACCAAACATTCTTTTGGAAAAAGTAAATTCAGCATAAAAAAGTTTTAATATATTTTTATGAAACTTTTTTGAAATGCAAATTATTATTGTAAAAAGTCCCTTTTTGTTATATTATTCTTAAATTGACATACTTTTATTAAACTTTTGCTGTGAAAAAGAATTCTGTTCCTATAATTATGTTTGTTTTAGTGCTTTCTAAGGTTTTGGGTTTTTTAAAACTTCGACTTATAGCTCAACTTTTTGGTGCTACACGAGAATTAGACCTTTTTTGGGCAGCTTTTACTATACCGGACACTCTTTTTAATATAATTATTGCGGGTAGTATCAATGCCGCTATAATTCCGGTTTTTAGTAAAGTTTTAAATAAAAAGGGAGATGTTGATCTTGTAAAACTTTTTTATAGACTAAATATTCTTTTTCTTGTAAGTATAATATTTCTTTCATTTTTAGCTTTTCTCTTTGCAAACCAGATAGCGTCTCTACTCGTTGGGCAAAATATTGCCATTGGTCTTTTGCAAACAGCAGAGGATATAACTGTAAGGGATATTAACTTTTTAGCTTGGCTTATTCGTATAATGCTTCTTTCCCCCATATTTCTTGGTTTGAGTAATCTTCTTTCTGGTTATTTACAGGTTTACAAGCGGTTCTTTGTGACTGCTGTTGCACCACTTGTATATAATATAGTTGTAATATTTGTGGCACTTGTTCTTGTAAGAAATTTGGATATGGGAGTTGAAGGTATTGCTTGGGCTACTGTTTTCGGTTCTGTTTTCCATTTCCTTTCTCAGACTCCTGCATTTGTTAGGGTTTACAAGGAAAAAACTCTTCTTACAAAAAATCTCTATAGAGAAATGAAGGGTAATCTTTTGGGAGTTAAAGAAGATCTTAAAGAAGTTTGCAACGTTTTAAGATTGGCAATTCCAAGAATTATAGGTGTTGTTGGTGAGCAAATTAATGTTTTCATAAATACATTTATTAGTTTTACACTTTCTGGAGGAGCGTTAAGTGCCTACAGATTTGCTTTTAGTCTCCATCTCTTTCCTGTCCAAATTATTGGTGGTGCGATGTCTTTGGTAGCTTTGCCAAATCTCGCTGAAGCTTTTGCTAATGGAAAGATGAAAATTTTTAGAGAGATTTACAATAAATCTGTTCAAAAGGCTCTCTTTTTAATATTACCAATGGTAGGAATTATATTAGTTTTAAGGTTGCCAATCGTTCGTCTAGCATACGGTGTTGGAGAATTTGATTGGTGGGCAACAGTAATTACTTCTTGGTGTCTTTTTCTTTTAGCTTTTGCTGTTTTAGGTCAAGTAGTTGCTAGTCTGAGTCTTCGAGCTTTTTATGCTATTCATGAAACAAGGTTGCCACTTCTCATCATTCTTTTGACAATTATTTTAAATATATTTGGTAGCTATTATTTCACAAACTTTTTTTCTCACTATTTTGACTGGAGGCCCCTTGTTGCTCAAATAGGTAATGGAGGGACTTTAGAAGCGAGTAGAGCTTTACTATCAGAAATGTCAGGGTGGTTTACGACAAGAAATATTTCTGATGCGGCTGTTGGTGGCTTAGCCCTTAGTACAAGCATTTCGTTCCTTTTCGAAGCTACTCTCTACATTATTCTTCTTAACAGAAAGGTTAAAGTTATTTCATGGAATCAGAGTGTTAAACCTTTCCTTAAGAAAATTACAAGCACAGCAATTATGATTGCAGTTATGTACTTTGCATTTCGACTGACAGACTTTAGTCTTGATACGACAAGGACTGTAAATGTTTTGCTGATACTTTTAACAACAACTTTGCTAGGTATAGCAGTGTATA
>SLHS01000009.1 GCA_007136035.1 Patescibacteria group bacterium
CTGCTGAGTAATCAGCGACAGTCGCCGTCCGTCGGTTGCGACCATTACGAGGCCCGTTTCGTCCGACTCAAGATAGACCCCATTCATGAAAAACCGTGTTTCGTCGTCGGAAACAGCAAAGGAGGTCTGGGTTACCATTTCCACGAACTCCTGCTGCGGAAACTCGAAATAACCGGAATCAACACGGATCTGCAGTTCCGGAAACTTGTCCGCCGGAATACTGCGAAGCCGGAAATCGATCTCCTTGAACTTGGGACGAATTACGAAGTTTTCACCGGTCGTATTCGTGCTTTGTTCAAACTCGATTTCTCCTTCCGGCAGGGAACGAAGAATACTTTGGAGTTTGTCACAAAAAACGGTAGTCACACCGGGTTCTGTTACAACAACGGGAATACGAGTTTCGAAACTCACTTTAAGATCAGTTGCTCGAACCGTCAGTGCTCCATCATCCGCCTGCAACAGAACGTTGGAGAGGATTGACATGTTGGAACGGGAGGCAATGATCTCCTGGGCAATCTGTACCTCACGAACAAAGATGTCTTTTTCTACGGTGAATTTCACTGTTTCTGAACTCCTTTCCCCATCTGTATTATATATGTATATCAATAGTAGTAGTAGCAGAGACGGTGGATTTGTGGAAAACCATCCTAAGCCGTTTCTTTACAACCGGTTACCATCGGGATAACTCGATACCGGTTATGCCCTTTTTATACTGTTATCCCCAAGGTTAAACCTTGTCCCCAGGTTAACCCGGGTTAATGCACATGTTATCAGAAGGCTGGACCTACGCCCGGCTTCCCTCCTCCCGTATCCTGCGAATCAGTGTCTGAATGATGTCCTCGATTGTTGGATCGGTACGCATACGGCTGCTTATTCGCTGGCAGGCATGCATCACTGTTGTATGATCGCGTCCACCAAACTCGAGTCCTACGTCGGTCATGGAGGCCTCGGTAACCTCCCGGGAGATGTACATCGCCATCTGTCGTGGAAAGGCTACCTGTCGGGTACGTTTTTTTCCCTTTAATTCGCTGGGTGACAGATTGAAGTAATCCGCCACGACCCGCTGGATAATATCCACCGTGATATTGTTTTGCATGGGACTTGAGAAGAAATCCTTTAGTTGCCTCTGGGCGACCTCAAGACTGACTTCCTTATTGACCAGCTCCGCGTACGCAATAATACGGGTGAGTGCGGCCTCAAGATCGCGAACGTTGGTTGTTATTTTCTGGCAGATGAGGTTGATGACCTCATCGCTTACGTAGACGCCCTGTTTCTCCGCTTTCTTGTTGAGAATTGCAACGGCGGTTTCCATTTGCGGCGGCTGAAGGTCAACCGTCAGGCCCCGGGTAAAACGGTTTTGAAGCCGTTCCGTTATGTCCTTAATCTCGCTGACCGGTCGATCGGAGGTAAAGATCATTTGTTTCTTGGCATCAAACAGGGCATTGAAGGTGTGAAATAGTTCCTCCTGTGTTTCATGCTTCTTCTGCAGGAAATGTATATCGTCAATAAGAAGAACATCCGCGTTACGATACTTGCTCTTAAAATGATGGGTCTTGTTTTCCTGAATGCTGCGAATAAACTCGTTCGTAAAATCCTCTGCTGTTACATAAACGATCTTGGGAGTTCCCTCATTGTTTTCCCAGACCGCATTGCCGATCGACTGGAGAAGATGCGTCTTTCCAAGACCAACGCCACCATAAATGAGACAGGGGTTATACGTGGTACCGGGGTTTCGGGATATAGCCATAGCGGCATTAGCCGCGAATCGGTTGTTATCGCCGACAACAAAGTTCTGAAAGGTATACTCACCATTCAAACCGGGTGCGGGCGCAACACGTTTCCGAGATTCCTCCGGTGACCGTTCCAGACGAACCGGCGGTGAAGGAAAATGGGGAGATCCATTGGCGGAGCGCACACGGGAATTCGAGGGATTCGCTATCTCTGTTCTGGTGATATTGAATTCGAGCTGGAACGAACGACCGGAAAGATCGAGCAGAGTTGTCTGAATAAGATCCAGGTACCGTTGTTTAACCTGATCGCGATAAAACGACGACGGAACGGTGATCGATATAGTGTCCTGTTCGGAGCCGGAATACTCTATTTGTTGAAACCACATGACGTATTCCTGCTCGGAAACCTGATGTTGTATTGTTTTGAGCGCTTCGTCCCAAAAAACACGATTGTCCTGCCAGTCCGCCATCATCCCCTCAACTTATCCACATTTTATCCACAAGCATATTCAATCCCTTCTTACACCGATCGACACCATCATAGCATAGGCGGTGTCGCTTTCCAGTAGGTAAAAGTGGAATTTTACAGCCTCACGCCGGAGTTTTTTTGAGAAAATCTCCTGTGATCCAACGGATGTAAAGTAGACAGAACAATTATGCACATCTTATCCACATATTTTCCACTTACGGTAACGGTCGGACAATCCGAGTCCGGTGGTTTACCTTTTCCTCTTAAATCCTTATAATATTGAAACTTCGCGAAGGAACAACATGCCTGGCAATTATTCAGCAGAAAACATCCAG
>SLHS01000010.1 GCA_007136035.1 Patescibacteria group bacterium
ATGTTGAGCGACTTACGAAATTCAAAGTCGGAAATTATCAAAACATGATTTTCAAAAACAATTCTTTCGATGCTTGTTACGGTGTAGAAACTCTATCTCATGCAACAGATCTAAATAAAGTTGTTAAAGAAATTTATCGAGTAGTTAAACCAAGCGGAACGTGTGTTTTTTTTGAATACAAAATCAAAAACATTGAAAAAATGTCTGAGAGGGAAAGATATTACTATAAATTAATAAAAAAAAGGATCTTCCATGAATTCTTTGGATAAATTCCAAAACAAAGAATTTGAGAAAATTTTAGAAAAACAAGGTTTTCAAAACATTCAAAGTTTAAATCTAACACCCATGGCAATGAAATCCTTCAAAAGATTATACCTATATGCTCTGATACCGTACCAAGGAATACGTTTATTTCATTTGCAAAAAAAGTTTATTAACACAACTGCTGCAGTAGAGTATTTTAATATGGCTAGAAAAGGATATTTAAACTATTATTTGTATACTGCCAAAATACCTCCAAGAAAGAATAAATAAAAAAAATTATTTTCTACCATGTTTAAACCTTTTTACACTCCTTCAATTGTCTCATTTTAGATCCCAGACCCATGTGTCCCACCATACTCCAAAAATTTTTTTGCTATAATTTGTAAGTAATTTTATTTTATATTTACAATTACCTTGTCAATTAACTTGACAATTATTTTACATATCCATATAATAGATTATGATAAATATGAAGTACAAACTAACTAAAAAACTCTTAGAAAACATCTCCTCTATTGAAAGACTTTACGGACAATTAGAATCACAAGTAGTCCCTAGAGAATTACTTCTTAACCTAGAAAAACATAATCTTGTTCAATCCTCTTTTTCTTCAAACAGTATTGAAGGTAATCCACTCTCTCAAGAGGAAGTAACTAACTTAATATTAGGTGGTAGAGTCCCTGCAAACAGAGATGAGAAAGAAGTAAAAAACTACTTTGAAATATTAAAGAAGATTGGGAAGGAATATGACAGTTTGGATATGGATACTATACTTAAAATTCACAAAGAACTTTTAAAAGGAGTTGAGGATCAAATAGGAGGAGAAATTAGAAACAGAAAGGTTGTTGTTGGTAATCCTTCCCAGGAGGGTACTATTGTTGTAAAACATGATCCACCAAAACATACAAGGAAAGAAATAGAGAAACTTCTTGAGGAATTAATAGAATGGACTAGTACTTCAGAAGAATTACCCATATTAAAAGCTGGAATATATCATCATGAATTTGTATATATCCATCCTTTTGCAGATGGAAACGGTAGAGTTTGCAGATTAACGACTACACTGTTTTTAGACAAGTTAGGATACAAAATAAATAAGTATTTTATACTTGATGATTACTATGATACAGATAGAATTCAATATTCAGATTCTTTACACTCTGCTGATAGAGGAGATAAAACAGAATGGTTAGAGTACTTTACAGATGGTGTTAAATATTCTTTACAATCTGCATTAGCTAAGATAGAGGAAGGATTAAAGAGTATATCTTTCGATATGAGGCCTACAAAGAGAGAAAAAGATGTTCTAGAGTTAATAAAGAAATACAAAGAGATTACTTCTTCTGACGTTTCAAAGGATTTAAACATTTCAAGACAACAGGCTTTTAATCTTTTAGACAGTTTGGTTTCCAAGGGTTATTTAGAGAAACAGGGTAGTACAAAAAATAGTTTTTATATACTCAGGTAGTTTTTATTTTAATATTCGTTCCAGACACACATGTCCCGCCATACTTCAAAAACTCCAAAAATTTTCTAATAAACTCTAGAAGCTATCGTTGTGTACATAAAGTATTTATTTATCCACTCCTGTGTAGAATTGTACCCATTATCATACTTAAAATAATCTACCCATATCTCTCTCATTCTAAGTAATTCCTTGTATTGGGGATATGTTAATTTAGATTTTTTAGACAAATCAAAAAGTTCTAAAGATCTTTTAAATGCCATCTCTGCATATTCTTCATTTCCTTTATCTCTCCAATTCATCGCCCTGTATACTTCACTACCTATATTTGCCATTTGCACTAAAAAAGGTTTTTTATACCAATCACCCTGTAATTGATTTTTATGCTGAATACCCAACATTATTTAATAATTTTAGAATTAACAATATCTAAAATCCTTTTTTTTATTTCTTCGTCCTCAATATCTCCAGAGTTATTACCTTGAGAAGGTCTTAGGTTAATCATTGAATCAAACTCTATACTCTCCTCTCCTGTCAATTCAGGATATATATTAATACCCCAAAGGTTCTCCTGCTTAGCACCTAAATCTAGTAAATATGCTTCTTGGTCTGAATGTAACTCTGCATCTACAACTAAATCACCCCTCTCAACATCTACTACAGCCTTAACCAAATTACCAAACATCTTAGATGCCATCTCCTGTAATTCCTTTTTGCTGATTTTTTGTTCTACTATTTTCATCCCCACATTATATCAAGATTTCAATTCTTTTTTACACTACCTCATTTTGGATCCCAGCTCCATACATCCCACCATAACTTTATTAAATCTTAACATCGACATCTAATCCCAACTCAATATTGAGCATGGTGTTATCTCTGAGGTGACCAAAATGAGAATCGTATATAACAGGGAAATTATAATTTTTTAAGACTGTATCTAATATATTTTTCATATCCGCACCATCTTTAAATTTCGTAAAAGGAGTTTGACCAATTATCAAACCTTGAATAGTATTAAAATATCCAAGCATTTCTAACCTTTTCAAAATTAAAAACTACATAGGAGGTGCAACATTTTTAGAAATGTATGATGCATTTAGATTAAACAAAAGCATTTTTATATACAACCAAATTCCAAAAGGAATACTTAGAGATGAAATCATTGGTTTTAAACCAATAGTATTAAATTCTGATTTAAAAGTACTAACAAGAAAAAAATAGATATATTTTTCCCTATTTGTTAAAATTAGAGATATGAATGTCTTAGACTGTATAAAAACAAGAAGATCAATTAGAAAGTACAAAGATAAACCCATACCTCAAGACATTATTGACAAAGTTATAAAGTGTGGACAAATGGCACCTTCTGCACACAACACACAGCCCTGGGCTTTTGTAGTTGTTAAAGATAAGAAAAAATTAGAAAAACTATCACAAACACATCAGTGGGCACCATTTGTAAAAGATGCACAGCTTTGTATTGTGCTTTGTTGTACAAAAACACAAGAAATTAATAAATCGGCAATGCATATGAGTGTAGCTTGTGCAGCACAGAATATGTTACTTGCAATTCACAACTTTGAACTTGGTAGTTGTTGGACATATGTACATGATTTGAAAGATTCTTCAGTTGAACAAAAGGTAAAAAAAATTCTAGAAATTCCAAAAGATATCGACGTTATTTGTATGCTCCCAATTGGTTATCCAGACCAAACCAGAAGTGAAAAGGAAATAAAAAGCAAGGAAGAAGTAGTACACAACGAAAAATGGTAATTTTAAAAAATTTGTTGCCTTCAAAAAAACTATATGCTACTATGCCTCTTGTATTGTAATTTTTCTTTAAACTCACAATGAAAAATAATCCACTGCTTCTTAAAATCATTGTCCTTTTCACTTATTTACTAATGGTTACTGTAAATGCACTCGCAAATATCCTACCAATTGCAGGAGTAACAACAGAAGAAATATCAGATTTTTACCCTGACCTGTTTGCCCCTATTGGTTTTACATTTGCTATTTGGGGAGTAATATACTTGCTCCTGGGTGGTTATATACTTTACCAAATAGGGCTTTTTCAGACAAAGAAAAAAAATCGTAAAAGAGAGGAATTATTTCAAAGCATTGCACCGTACTTTATATATTCTTCATTAGCAAATACTCTTTGGATTTTTGCTTGGCACGACAAACTAATACTCCTCTCACTACTTCTAATGCTTATCATTCTGTATTGCTTAATTAAAATTGCCAATATATTACGAAATAAAAAATTTGATTTCAAAGAAAAACTTTTGATCTTTGCACCATTTACAATATATTTTGGCTGGATTACTGTAGCTACAATAGCTAATATTACAACTTTTCTTGTTAGCATTAGATGGTACGGCTTTGGATTAGCAGAAGATCAATGGACTGCCATTGTACTTATTATCGGAGCAATAATAGGTATTGTGAAGATAGTAAAAGATAGTGATATACTCTACGGATTGGTATTTCTTTGGGCATATTTGGGAATATTTATAAAACACATCTCTCCCAGTGAATTTGATTCTGAATATGGTTTGATAATCACTACAGCACCAATAACCATAGTTATGTTGATAGTATCCAAAATATATGTGTTTTTGAAAAATAAAGATATACATTAATAACTTCCCTCTTTAATGTTTCCCTTGACAGGTATAAAGTATTCATAATAGACTAAAATAGTAATAAAACTTAAATGTGATTTTTATGAATAAATATTCTGGACAAGCCTTAGCCATAGTTCTTGTCCTTCTAATAGTGGGGAGTATAATAGGTTTCGCGTTATATGCTCGTATGATTAGAGAATCAGAACGTGTAGTAGATGAGAAAGCTTCCTCCGAAGCAAATGAATTAGTAGAAACAACAATAGGGTTTATGAGTACATTAGGGTATGACCAAATAAAAAATGAAAATGTACTTTGGCAAATCAATGAATGTACGGATGTCAATCTTCAGTCTAATGACGGTTGCAGAACAAACAATCTCACATTGCAAGAAGTTGAAGATCTCCTTCAAGAGATGGGGATAGAAAACCCAGACCTATCAGATTTCGAGCGCGATATTAATTATTGCGTAATGGAATTAGCTTTATATAGCTCAGCTAGCCTAGGAATTACTATTGACAAAGATTACTCTTATCCAATTTTTTTTAATAATGCAGAAAATTTAGAAAATTGTGAGATAACATTTACAATGGAAAAACTTGAGGAAGGGACCAATAGCTTTGTCATGTCAACTTTTTATGCACATAGAAACGAGAGCGGGGAGTTGCTGAATTACAAACCATATCAATTCGAAGATATAGTTGGATTTAAGTATGGTGAGGAAGGTGGAAATAACTGGGAAGAATATACTACCGGCACAGATTTGACTTTCTCATCAAGTGGCACTTACCCTATTAAGAAAGATTTAGAAAGTACACTTTATGCAATCGATGAAATCCGTTTCAAATCTTTGGGAGGAAAATCTAAATTAATATGGAATGCGAACAGTGATTGTGAACTAGAAGATCCTCTTTGGATAGAAGTAGGAGCAACTTGTGGTGGAAATTACGTAGGTAAGAGTTTCATTATGCCGGAAGAATCTTTTGCCCCACCAATGTTTGATTATGTTTATTTTCAAGGAAAAGGTGGTTTAAATTAATAATTTGATTGAAAAAGGTTAATATGAAAAATTATGCTATTTTCACCCTCATATGCTTTCTCTTCCTTTTCGGTTTTGTTCTAACCCCCAAAGGTTCTCTGGCAGAAAATTTCCAAGAGGAAGTAGAACGCTTCTTTGGTGGGAATGCACCTCGTGAATTTGAAAATGAAGAAGATTTGATGCGTTATTTAATGAGAGATGAAGAAATAGAGGAAAACGACGAAGAAGAACACGAAGTAAGTGACTGTTTCAATTATTATGAATTTCAGAGTATACAAATTAATATTAGTCCAGAAAAAAATTCTTTCGTAGCAGGGGAAAAAATAACTTTTGTTGGTGAGATTAAGAATGAAAACCCTTACCCTATATTCAATGGATATCTATATGCAAGAATTGCTGAAAAAAATCCCAACTACTTTGAAGAAGGTCATAATATTGTTGACGAATTCTTTGCTTTAGGACCAATTGCTGTGGACACAGAATCTTCATTACCTACTTCTTTTACTTGGGAAGTACCCAAAAATCTAAAATTTGGTGAATATACAATAGATTATTTCTTCTCCGTTAATAAAAGGATGAATCTTGCAGGCTTACCATTTACAAATGAAATAATTGGTAGTTTCTCCGATTTTACAATATCTTCTAATCAAGAAGGTAAAGTGTATTTTTTGAAAGAATCTACAAAAGTAAATAACGAGAAGTACAACCATATCGGAGATTGGCCCTTTTTAAATTCTGGGGATGAAGCTATTATTACGCAAGACATTGTAAATACAGCCAATGAAGATTTGGAAACAACAATTTCATATGCACTGTATTTTTGGGATAGTCTAGATCCAAAAGACCTTATTTCTTCCGAAACTGAAAACATAGTTTTAAAATCAGGAGAGAGGAAAACACTAACATATAAAATTCCACAAATTGAAGAGAGTGTCTACTATCTTCGAATTGTAGCAGAAAATGAGAATGAGACGAAATCTATAATAAACATTAGAGTTACTTCCGATGTCTCTAAACCTCGCATAAATTACTTCGGTTTGAATAAATTCCCTATACAGGAAGGAGACTCTGCTACCCTGTACTCTTGCTTTCACAATACTTCATATAGCCCACCACCTGCAGGGGAATTAGTCTTAGTAGCAAAAGATAAAATGGGGCAAGAAATAGCAAGAGTTGATTATGAAGGGATCATACCTTCGGAAATTTTTTCCCATAAGACCCTTTTTACAGCAAATTCCGATTTGGAGTATTTGGTATTAGAACAAAAACTTCATGATGAAAATGGTTCAATGATAGAGCATCAGGAAATAGTTTACGATTTGTCCCTGCTAAGAGATGACATTGAAGAAAGTATGGAAGTCGAAGAAGAAGTATTTACTGACTACGTTATCTATATTTATATTGCAATTGTTATTTTTACATTACTAACAATACTCCTCATTTGGTTTCTTCTTAAACCTCTATTTGAAAGAAAAGGTGTAAATAACAAGATTAGCAGTCTAATAATATTATTGGCTATATTGTTAAATTTCTTCTTATTTTCACCCCAAAATTCTAACGCTCAATCTACAATAGAGAATTTTAAAAAAGAACAAGGTTTACTTGTTAACGAAACTTTTCATACAACTTTTACAAGAAGAGCTGTTATACAAGCACATGGATTTCCAAATAATAGTATGACAATGCTTCACTTGACACCAAATGTTATTGATGGAGGTGTATCCTATCGATATAACATAGGTACAACAGCTAACAGACCTCTTCTCGCGATTGGTGACAAAGTTGATTTTACTTACAATACTAAAGACTTTTATTACCTTTCCGGAGCAGTATATGATACTCCTCATTTAGGGCAAAGAATCACAATACAAGGTAAATCCACATTAAAAATGGAAGCCGCGAAATGGGTGTCTGGAGGAGATGCATCCATTGAAAGAATATGTCCATATTGGGAAGACGGAGATTTTGTTGCACCTTCTAATTGTGTCGGTGGTACACTAAATTGCGAATCCGATTTTTCACACGATTGGCAACATCGAGGAGAGCTTGATTGGTACACGGAATATTTAAAAATGTATTCGAACGATAATCTCGTACAAACCTTTCCTTCAGGTGGCGATTATAGACCTGGGTATCAAAAAGAGCCTGATATACCTCAACCTTTACCCACAACATCCGACGATCCTAATATAATAGATTGTTCCGAAGGAATATGTGTAGCCGTTGGTCCAGGCATTACAACCTTAAGACCTAGTATTAGTTCATCATATGTAATCTTAGGTTACAGCTGCCCTATACCAATACGTAATGTGGAAATTCTTTTTCCAGGATTTAATCCCACTTGGGAATTTGAAGTGGTGGAAGAAATTAGTCCAGAAATACCTTTATGTGGTGATTTTCACGGGCAAGAATTCCCACCAGACCAAGGGTGGCCTCCAATCGAACCTTCATCATTTTGTGAACAAGGAGAATTACACGAAGATTATGTACCTCAACCAGATCCACCACCCTCTGAGTGGAGATGTGTAGGCAGCGATAATAGCGAAATTACTTGTAAAGCTGGTGTAACAGAACCCAAAACCGATGCTACTTGTGGAACTTATGACAATAGAACTTATCCTGGAAATGTACCTAATTGTGAATGGATAGATGGACCAGCTTTTCAAGATCCAACATGGCCTCAACATTGTTGGGACGAGCATCCTGACGGGGAAGGTACTTTTTGTGCTTCAGGAGAACCCAGACCTATAGAACCAGACTTTCCTCACCCTGGCTCAGGAACTTTTTGGTATTGTGTGAATGAGGAAACAATGGATATTTCTGACGAATGTTTCGCTGATAGACATATGGTTGAACCTTGGATTACAACTATAGGTGGACTGGTACACATAGAAGAAGACATAAATTTAGAATTAAGAGATTTATTGTATAAAAATATATTGGGCAGAGAAGTAGTATCAGAATACAATAAAACAGCAATATCTAGTGAACTATTAACATCTTCAAAATCTCTACCTTTGGGAGGTGAAGAACCGACCAAGGAATTAGGTTGGGGTGAAAAAATATACACTATGGGTGGATATAATAAGCAAATAAATAGACCTTGGTATGATATGTTATTAAATAGAGCACAAACCAGAAATCCATCAGGCATTTTGTGGACAGAAGTAACACAAGAAGAAGAACTCGATTTAGAAAAATGTAAAGATGAAGAGAACCATATTTATTTTATAAAAACAGAAAAATTTGAAATTGACCCTTCAATTTATAAAGATTTAGCAAATAATGAAAAAGATGGATGTATATTCATAGTACATCAAGAAACAGAGGTAGCTATAACACAGGGAGACTATGAATCTGAAAATAAAGAAAATGTAAAATACGATATTGTACGAGGCTTTTTTCTAGTAGATGGTACTATAACTATAGAAGATGATGAAGAGGGGGAAGCCCTTGGATTTGGCAAACCAAAAGATGGTGTAAAAGTAGTTGGTGGATTATTTGCAACAGGAAGTGAGCAATCAATTAAATTAAATAGAAATCTCGGTATGTATAATTTAAAAAATCCTGCATTGATAGTTTTCTATGACATTCGCTATTCCAACATAGCCCGCGAAGTTTTTGGAGACATTGGTTATATTAGAGACATTGGTTTTAGAGAATAAAAATATAAAAATTCAGCCAAAACCTCTATCTATAAAAAGCCCTGGGGTTCTAAATTTCCCCCAAGGCCTTTTAAAATTCTATCTATTACTTCCTTGGCTTCATTTCTCCTTCAACCCAATCTAATACCTTTGAAGCATGCTCTCTACCACCCAATCCAAAAGCTAAACCACCTGCAATAGCTACCATAGCTACAAATCCTGTGAAGAGAATTTGAATAAGTTCGGCAGCAACACCAAGCTGCACTAATGCAGCTAGTAAAGCAAACACAAAAATCGCTGTTTTGGCTAAACTACCAAGAAATGTAGCAACTCTTTGAGTAAATGCCATAGTTTTTAGAGAATTTTCTACAGCATCTTTGAACACTTTACCTACAACTAAACCAACAGCTAAAATTGCAATAGCCACTATTACATTAGGTAAATACAACACTAATCTTTCTAAGAACAGTGTTAGTTGCTCAATATTCAAAATATCAACAACTACTACTAGAGTTACAATATAAAAGAACCACTTAACAAGCCACTCTGTCAAAGCAGCAAAATTTAAAGAAATTCCTATTTTTTTTACTTCTTTCTTTACCCCAATCTTCTCTGTTAATTTATCAACTCTAACTAGAGTTATAACTTTACCAGCGAACTTACCTAGAAGAGCAGAAATTATCAAACCGAGAATTAAGACCAAAAGGGCGCTAAAAAAAGTCGGAGCGAAATCCGCCACACTAGCCCAAAGATTCTCCATGGACTCTGTGAAGCTAGCTCCTAGTTCTTCTAACCATGTCATAGACTTAAAATTTAAAATTTATATAAGCTACACCCTGAGTGTAGTACAAACTCTAAAACATTTCAAGTTATGATATATAAACTACAATACACTATTTTTCTATAAGACAAAAGAGTTAAATAAAAGTTACCTCATCTTCATCTTGTTCGTCATCAGAAATATCCTCATACATTTCTGCACTTGGTATTGCAACCATAATTTCGGGAAAATATTTATCTAGTAACTCTAAATCTTCGTCTGCTATTTTAATTAAAAATTCTTTATCTAAATCAGACAACTCTTTATCTTCAAAAGACTCAAAAA
>SLHS01000020.1 GCA_007136035.1 Patescibacteria group bacterium
GTGATGAAACATTCGAAAAGTTTGAAGATATTCTGTGCTGTCCAAAATGCAAAGAAGATCTCGAACTTTCTAAAGAAATTGCAAAATGTAAAAGTTGCAAAAAAACATTTAAAAAAAAGAATGAAATATGGGATTTTCGTATATAAGCAAACCTAAAAGATCTTTGGGTCAAAATTTCTTTATCAATGAAAACCTTGGTAGATCCATTGTCAAAAAAACTTTAGAAACTGAACCTGAAGGACTTATTGAAATTGGTTCTGGAAGAGGATTCTTTACTAAACTTTTTGTTGAAATGGAGGTTAAAGTTTTTGCTGTAGAAAAAGACAATGTTTTATATAAAAATTTAGAATTTCTTTTTCCTGAGATAGAAGTTTTTAACGAAGATATTTTCTCAGAAAACCTGCAACCTCTATTTCAAAAAGATGCAGATTACGTATGCTTTGGTTCTCTCCCCTATAATATTGCAAAGAGAATAATTAGCTATCTTGCACAAAATTCTAATATCAAGAATTTTTATTTTATAATCCAAAAAGAAGTAGCCCAAAAATACACTTCTAGAGAAAAAAGCTCTATGCTATCTTTAACAACAAAGTTATATTTCGACAGTAAAATTATTTTTGATATTTCTCCAGAAAATTTTAAACCTAGACCTAATGTTGTTAGCAGTTTTATCAGATTTTCAAGAAATAATAATCTTAGACTAGTAAATAACCTTGAAAGCTTTTTGGAATACGTACAAAAAGCCTTTAAACAACCTCGTAAAAAATTAAAAAATAATATTGAAAAATATTACATCCCTTCAAAAGAAATATCAGACCTTTTAAACAAAAGAGCAGAAGACTTTGATTTAGAGAAACATTTATACATTTGGGAAAACTTAGAACCAAAAATCGATTAGTGATATAATAACCCCATGGAAAAAGAAAAAGAGGTAGAACAACTAGATATGGGGCTCAAGGAACCCAAGTTGAACATATTTAGAAAATGGAAGTACAAAATTGAGTTTTTCTTTGCTGGGTTAAGAGCTAACAGCCTTTTTACTGCACCCTTTCTTTGGTTTTCCTCTACATTGGCTGTTGCTTTTATTTTAGTACAAAATTACTACTACGCTAACTTTATAAACCAATTACCAAAAGAAATACCCTTGTTTGCAATAGCAAAAAATCCAGAATTAAAACTTGTAGACAAAGATTTTTTACTTGGGGTTCTCATCTTTTCCATACTTTTAACACTTATTTCCTTTTTCATTGCAACTAAAACCTATTACAGATTTAAATTTATGTCTATTTTTACTATGACGAACCTTGTTCTGACTTTGTTGTTAATAACAATATCGTATATTAAAATATTTAGCTCATATATTTTTTAGATGCAAGAATTGAATTTAATACAAAGATGCTTGGAGGTTTTTTCAATAGAAATGAATTTTTTAAAAAACCTTTTCCCAGAAAGCTGGGAAGTATATATTGATTTCTTACCAATATTTTTAATCGCAACTTTTTTCGCCTTTCTGGTGACGCCAATTATTGGTTTTTTTGCTAATAAATACAACATTCTGGACTATCCAGCGGAACTTAGGAGAAAAAAATTCAACAAGTACGATAAAGAAGAAAGGCATATACATAAAACACCCACACCTTTACTCGGAGGGCTTTCGTTTCTCATACCAATCATCGTATTTCTCATTTTTCTTGTCTTCCTGAATATATCTCCTATTGTGAATGCTATCCTAATAGGAGTTTTGATACTTACAATCGTGGGAATACTAGATGATATATATAACCTTCCCGCCTCATATCAATTGCTGGGACAAACTTTGGCAGCTACGATAATTGCGCTTTCACCAATAAATATGGATATTATAAATATACCATTAGACGGATTTATAGATTTGAGTTGGTACACTTTCGGGCTCTTTGTCTTCCCTGGTGATTTTATAATGATTCTTTGGATATTGCTATGTATAAATGCCATAAAATTTATCGCTGGTTCAGATGGATTAATGGAAAGTAACGCTATAATCATTTGCTTGCTCTTCTTCGTACTAGGCATAAGAACTGGTGCTGAGATAACAATTCTTTTGAGCCTTATTTTAGCCGGTGGTCTAACAGGATTTCTCTTCTATAATTTCCCTCCTGCAAAGATTTTCTCGGGTTCTACTGGCAAAACTACACTAGGATTTTTAATAGCCATAATTGCAATTCTAAATCAGTCAAAGTTTGCAGCATCGATTATGATTTTAACCTTACC
Organism: Patescibacteria group bacterium; assembly: GCA_007136035.1. GTDB lineage: Bacteria > Patescibacteriota > Dojkabacteria > SC72 > T1SED10-24 > PWIP01. The sequence continues at coordinate 2,251 of SLHS01000020.1, forward strand.
TCTAATAGACCTTTTCTTTGTCATTGGAAAGAGATATTACATATACAAATCAAAAAGCCTTTTGGATTTAATAAAAATTAATGATACTAATCACCTACACCATCAATTAATTAATCTTGGTTTTTCTTCAAGAAGAATCTTGCTCATTGAAATTAGCATAACTCTTCTAATCGGTTTAATAGCAATTTTAACCACTGGAGCAATGAATCTCTTCCTCTTCATATTAATAATTTTTTTCACGATAATAGGTATCCTCGCATTACATCTTCTTGTAGAAAAGAAAAAAACACAAGATAAAGAAGATAGCCCAAAAGAACCTAAAAGTCCTGAATCTAAATACTCCTACTAGAAAATAATAGACAACTAAACAATAGTTGCATATAATAATTACATGACTAAATCTTTGAAAATCACACTAATAATTCTTGCTTTTTTGACGTTGGGCTTGTTTATGCATTTTGATCTTTTTTCTGGTTTACCTTTCGTACACAATTTTTATGAAAATTCTGTTTTAACAGTCAATACTCGCAGAGGAATTGCAAATATATACATAGATGGCATCGATTACGGACAAACTCCAACTTCAATCTCCAATCTTGCACAAGGAGGGTATACTGTAGAATTAGAAAAAATTTCTGAAAATCCCGAGACCTATGAGAAAGAAAGTTTTTACATTGAACTTTACAGAAATACTGAGGCTGTAATAGATATTGAAATTGCACCCGATGGTTTTAAATCTGGACATATACTTTTTTACTCCCCAATGCCAAGAACTTTTAATCAAGAAGGAGCAGTAAGTATGAGGGCGGATATCAATGATTATGAAGTTTTAATTAACGATGAAAGAATTGACAAAGATAAGATCATTTCTTACAAACTAGAACCAGAGGAGTACGATATCAAAATTATGTCTGAAGGTTATGAATCACTAGAATTTCCTGCGATAGTAAGAGAAGGGTATGATTTAAATATTAGGGTATATCTATTACCAATACCTATAAGTTTTTAAAATGCAAGAAAAAAGTTTTTCAAAAATAAAAAAGCAAAATCCAGTATCAATTATCGTACACTCTAGTAATGCTATAGGGATTAATTTAGCTAAAATTCTCCTCGAGCAAGGTAGCAAGGTAATACTTATCGATAAATTTGATGCAAAAAGCAAGGACATAATCTCTGATCTCAAAAAAATTGGAGAAGTAGATTTTGTTGATATTGGTGGACTCGAAGATTTAATGAAAAACATTAATCGAGTAGATTATCTTTTTTATGTACAATCAGAATTTCTTTTAGAAAATAAAACCTTTACTAGTAAAGACTTCCTAGAAGAATCAAATAACCTAAACCTCTGCCTCAAAGTCGCTCAGAAATATAATGCAAAATCTAGTTTAGTAACCAGTATTTCACTCAACGAAAAATTGGCACACTATCCTGATTACAAGCCTTCATCCTATTCATCAGAGGAACTGCAGAGATATTCTGAAACACTAGTTGCAGAATACCATGATAAATCGAAAACTAATGTTAGGATAATAAGGGCAGGAGCTATTTTAGGAAAAGAAACTAATATTGAAAATTTTGAGTCTCTTAACGAGCTGTTTGAGGATAGTGTTAATAGCGAAGCCATAAAAATTGCAGGAGAAGGTTTAGATATTCACTACCTAATACATCTTTCCGATTTAATATACGGAGTTTTAAAACTTACTTTCTCTTCAGAAACTAATGGTGAAGTTATATCCTTGTGCAACAACAATGAATATTCCACTCTTTCTGTAGCTTACAAACTGTTAGAATTAAATCCTAATGCTACAGAAATAAAATTCGTACCAAATCAAGAAAAAAAGAAAGTTTTACATGATCAATACATTCCTGCTCCTAATGCACAAGAATACGGTTGGAAGCAAAAAAAATCTTTGGAGAAATCTTTTGCTGAAACCCTGGAAGTAAAATACGAAAAATATAATAAAAAGTGGGAAGCACCCCCAATGGATGAAAGTGTCTACAAACAAAAACTAGAAGAAATTCGCGCTCAAAAGACCTCCAAATCAAAGAAAAAGGGAAATACCAGTATTGTAGCAACCCCCACAGGAGAAATATTTTCTAAAGCCTTCAAACCATTTAAGAACATAAACCCTAAAGAATATCTTTTTTCCAAAAACTTTTTAAAAACACTCGCCCTATTAATTTTACTCTTTCCCCTCTTTTATTTTCTAATATACCCTGTTTTTTCAATTGGCATAAGTAGCTTCGCTATACAGAGAAATGCTTCTGAGCTTTCTAAAAACCTTTCTAACTTTAACAACGAAAATGTAAAAAATAATCTCGTATCTTTAAATAAAAATGTCGAAAATATTAACAAAAGTTTTGGGAAACTAAATTGGCTTTTTCTCCTTACCCAAAGAACTGATATCTATAAAGAAACTTCTACACTCCTCTACGGCCTTGAAACAGGCTCAGAAGGGCTCTTGACCCTAGCAGAGGGGATAGAACCCTTAATTACATACTTAGATGAATTTGAGCCCGCCCTGAGCTTTGAGGGGGAGACTTCAGTAACAACAAGAGAGTACACTGGAATTCTCAGAGATTTGGAGAAAAACTCAGATCAAATTAGTGAATCTTCATATAAGATATCGCAAGCTCTACAATCAATAGAGAAAATAGATAAAGAGGTATACCCTAATTTCTTACAAGAAAAAATATTAGAAATACAAACTGCCACCTCACCTTTAAAAAACGATATCTCGGATATAACACAAATCGTACAATTTTTACCTGATACTTTGGGTGTAGATGGTAGAAAAAGATATCTCATACTTTTGCAAAATCCTGGAGAACTCAGAAGTACAGGGGGATGGATTTCAAGTTATGCGATACTAAGCTTTGAAGGTGGGCAAATTAGAGAATTGAAAGTTGATGATGTATATAACTTAGATGGGGAATTGAAAAATCAAGGAAAGTTTATTGAGCCCCCAAGTGATATGGAAGAAGCCTTAAATGTAAAACTTTTTGGTCTTTCACTTTCGAACTGGGAACCAAATTTTCCAGATACAGCAAAAGAAGCAAAAATTCTTGTGAAAGAAGCAGGCGAAGCCTCCAGTATAGATGGTGTGATAACGATAGATATATACCTTCTCCAAGATTTACTTAATCAATGGGGAGGCATAAATATACCGGGAGAGAGGGAATTAATAACTTCGGAAAACATTTATGAGAAAGTTTTCTTTTTACACGGAAATTTCACCCCAGGGCAATCACAAAAAGCAACTTTTTTAACAAAACTTGCGGACGAAGTTATTAGAAGAATAGTGTCTTCGAATTTTGAAGAAAATTCACAGGTTTTTAACTCATTATTACGCTCTTTGGAGAAAAAAAATATGCTTCTTCACTTCAATAATATAAATGCACAAAGATACTTTTCTGAAAGAGGATGGGCTGGAGAACTTTTGGCTCAAAAACACAACTTCGCTCCTGCTCCTGTAGAATGGAATTGGGGAGCAAACAAAGCAAATTTGTTCCTTGAAAGAGAGCAAAGGATAAATGCTAACATATTGAACATGGAAGAAATTGAAGTCGAATATTCATTGACTCTGAAGAATAATTCTACCTCTGAAACCTATCCTCAAGGTGATTATAAAAATTATCTAAGATTGTATTTACCTAAAGATGCAGAAATCTCTAACGTCACAGGATTTAACGAAAATACATATTCTGCTTCCTACAAAAAAGGTTTCAAAGTTTTAGAAGGATGGTTTGATGTTCCCACCTCCAAAGTAATGGACTTAGAAATTTCTTACAAACTCCAAAACACCGAAAGCATACTTAGAGAGGAAAGGGATGAAATTTTTTTAAGAACAACAATTTTCAAACAACCTGGAACAAGCGATGAAGACTTTCTACGTATAGATATAACCTATCCACAAACTTGGGCGATCGTAGAAGAAGATAATTTCGATAGGGCTAGAATTAATTTAATAAAACAAACAGAGCTTGATAAAGAGAGAAATATTAATTTAGTATGGGAGAGACAATAAAACTAAATCTTAACACAACCTTTACTATCTTCAAAGCAAATATATACCTCCAAAACATCGTCAAGCGAAATAATATCTCCAGATGCAAATTTAGGAAACTCATCAACCGTTAAATCTGAATTGAGAGGTATTCTAGTAGTAAAACCCATAGGTGAAACCAGAGAAGCAACATTGCTAGATTTACAATTCCTGCAAGAAAAGTGTATAATCGTGGATGAACCTTTCTCTTGAATAACTTGAACATCGCTTAAATGGTACGGGCTACCACATTTATCACAAAATTTAGCAATTCTATCAATGAAAAACCTTTTTTGTTTACGCAGAGACTTATTCAACATAGCCCTCTTTAATAATATTATTTTTATATTTTAATTATAACATACTTTGTAAAATATGAGTGGAACAAAAAGAAAAGAAAAAGGAATTAAAGAATTAGTGAAAAAGGGCAAAAAGATGGGCTTTCTTTCACAAGAAGATTTGCTAGAAGAGTTTTCTTTCGTTGAAGAAGATATCGAGTTACTTGACGAAATTTTTACAATACTACAACAGGAAGGTATTGAAGTAATAGATTCTGAAGACGAACAAAAGGATAAAGATGAAGATCTTACTTTAGAAAAGAAGATTCGTATTTTAAAAACAATACAAGCTAGTATTTCTACAGATGCAGTTCGTTCATATTTACACGAAATTGGGAAAATTCCTCTTTTAACAGCTGAGGAGGAAATAATTTTGGCCAAAAGAATGGAAAAAGGAGATAAGGAAGCAGCCCAACTTTTAATTACAGCAAACTTAAGGTTGGTTGTAAGTGTAGCCAAAAAATACGCTAAGCATGGTCTTGAACTATTGGATTTAATACAGGAAGGAAACCTTGGACTCATGAAAGCAGTAGAAAAGTTTGACTACAAAAGAGGGTTTAAGTTTTCAACATATGCTACATGGTGGATTAGACAAGCAATAACTAGGGCCATTGCAGACCAGGCAAGAACCATTAGGATTCCAGTACACATGATCGAAACTATTAACAAATTTAATAAAGTTAATGCTATTTTAACAGCCAAACTTGGTAAGAAACCTACAGACGAGGAAATTGCTGCAGAAATGGGTATAGAACCTCATAAAATTTCTGAAATTGTAAAAATAAATCAAAACCCCTCTTCTCTTTCCACGCCAATAGGAGAGGAAAAAGACAATCAATTGCAAGATATGATTCCTGACACATCCTCTCTTTCACCTGAAGAAACAGCAACATCTGAATATCTAAGAGACCAAATAGGTGAAGTGCTTGATGAATTACAGGACAGAGAAAAAAGAGTACTTGCCCTACGTTTTGGACTAGAAGATGGTATCAATAGAACCCTAGAAGAGGTTGGTAAAGAATTTGGAGTCACAAGAGAGAGAATAAGACAAATAGAAGCAAAAGCCCTAAGAAAGCTGAAAGAAAAATCTTTAGAAAAACAACTGAATGATTACCTTAGTTAATATGAGATTTCTTGTGTTTCTCCTATTTCGACATTTCTCATTACAGCTTCATTTTGTAATTGATGAAATTCTTCAGGAGAAACGATTAATTCCTCATCTATCTTTTCTATTATTTTTTCAAATGCAATTTTAGAGAAATACGGCTCTATTGGTTCAAGTAGATCCGCAGATAGACCTTCAACAGGAAAAGTTTCATCTTCCTCAATCGTCACCTTCACTTCATCCAACATACCTTTACTTAAAAATTCATAAATATTTTCAGAACCCAAAAGTTCGCCCCTAAGTTCTGTTGTTGTATAAGAAAGGTAAATATTAACACCAACCCATAATACTGCACTCACAAGCATTACTCCCAAAGCCCAAACTGTTTTTCTTAAAAGATTCATTTATTATTTTTAAAATTTTAAATTTCAAGATAAATACTAGAACTATTAACTCCATAAATCCTAATCAATATGCTAAAACTCAAAAAACCATCTTCGTCTAACTCATTGGAATAGCTCAGAGAAAGTACAGTTGGGAACATAGGCATTGTCTCTATATCTTCTAGAAGATGAATCAAATCACTTCTTCTACCCATAACATTTATATTAACATTCCAAAGATCTAACATTTCGTAAGGGTTTTCTCCCCCTCTTACTCTCTCACGATCAATACTAACTCTTCTTAAACGAAAAGAATTTGAATTACAAATTTCTTCCAAGTTAGCAACAAACAAAGAATAATCTCCTTGATTAGGGTAAATCAATGGAAAATCCACTAAACTTTCCCTCATTTCCTGATATTCTGCATTTAATTGAGTAAAATTATCTATTTTTGTATCTAATTGCTCCTTAATCCGCCTTTTGCCCTCAATCTCATTATTTATCTGAATTACTCTCAAGGCCATCAACCTTATTGGAAAAACTATTAAAACAACCAAAACTAAAAGCGTTATCATTATAAAAATTGCAACCTCCCTCTTCTTTTCGTTTATTATAAGAATTGCATCATGCGTTATCTTTTGTTTACTCATAGTTCTTCTTCATTAATAATGTAACTTGCATTAAATTCAATCATGTCTTCTGATACAACTTCAAGAGTTATTCTCACATCAGAATATTCAGGACTTTGTTTCAAAAAATTTTCGTATCTGTGAGCATTGTCAAGAGAATCTGTCACAAAAGTTGAGGTTATACGCTTATTATTAAAAGAATAAGTTTCTAATGTAATATTACTAGGAATACTATCCAAAATAGAAATTATTGTTCTAGCATGCTTAACTTGGTTTTTATCTAAATAATCTAAATCCTCAAAAAATGTCTGAAGATTACGATAACGACCCTCATTTTCCTGAACATTGGCTTGTAGTAAAAGTTCAACCCTATTATTTATATCATTGGTTAAATCATTGTTTATTCTGTCTACTGTCAACCTTACAACAAAAACAGCAATTACAATAATTTGAACAAGTATTAAAAGATATTTTCCTACTGTAAAAGCCCATTCATAAAAAATAGTAAAAGTATCACCCGGAGGATTTATAGTCTCAATCAAATTTATAGATTTAGGCAGTCTTTTTCCCATGTTTCAGTATAGCATAGAACTATAGTATAATGGCAAATTGCCAAATACACATATGGTAGAAAAATATAACACAAAAAAGAAAATATTCATAGGAGTTTCTTGGCCCTATGCGAATGGAAATATCCATTTTGGGCATTTAGCAGGACAAAATGTGGTATGTGATGTTTTTGCGAGATATCACAGGCTAAGAGGAAATGAAGTTTTGATGGTTTCAGGAAGTGATTGCCATGGAGCACCCGTTGAACTTGAAGCACAAAAACAAAACATTTCCCCAGAAAAACTTGCTCAAAAAACACATGAAGAAATAAAAGAAACTTACAAAAAATTATCATTTCTTTATGATAACTACACCACCACTATGACAGAAAATCATAGAGAAGTCGTACAAAATGTTTTCAAAGTCCTAGATAAAAATAGCTACTTAAACATAAAAAAAACAACTCAATATTACGATCCAAAAGCAAAAAGATTTTTACCAGATCGCTATATCAAAGGAACCTGCCCAGAATGTCAAAATTCGAATGCTAGAGGAGACGAGTGCCCAGAGTGCGGAGAATTTCTTTCCCCTGAAGATTTAATCAATCCTTATAGTGCAATTTCAGATGCAAAACCAGTTTTAAGAAAAACAAAACACTTTTACATGAA
>SLHS01000098.1 GCA_007136035.1 Patescibacteria group bacterium
CAACATTCGCATTAATATTATTTTGTTCTATAAAAAAGCTACTATCTTCAGCAAAAATAGCATAATCTACAAAACGAAAAGCATTTGCTTTAACACTCAATTCAGAATTTTGGCTACTCAAGACACCGTACTCCAAATTTTCAAAAGCATTGATCTGAATATTAACACCCTGAGCATCGACAACAGAAATTCCAACACGAGAACTATCTAATCCATTAATCTTGAAATTCTCTATCTTACTTTGACTACTCATTTGAACTATTGTATTACCTAAACTCTGAAGTTCAGATTTGCCAAATTCTTCTGCTACCAAACAAATTCCTGGTTTCAATATAATTCTTTCAATATAAATCCCTGGAGCAACACTAATTATTGTTGTTTCCAAAGCAGCATCTATAGCACCTTGGATTGTAGAATAGTCTGTTGGTACGTTAAAAACAGGAGAATCCTCGGGACATTCATAAGCATAGATATTACTTTGGTCTACTACAGATAAAACATCAGTCGCTGTTAAAACCTCCTGTTCACCTTGCTCCTGGTTTAAATATGGACTTACAAAAACACCATAACCTAGGAAAAAAACAAGAAGAACAATGAAAATGGAGACAGATTGAATCAGCACACTTTCCCCCTTTTTCATATAATAAAGATTTTCATATTATCTACCAATACGCTATTTTACTACATTACTAAAACTTTTTAAACATTTCCAATGTCTCAGATAATTTCTCATCACTAGGTTTGCTCCCCTCATTAACTTGCAAATTATCCACTTCCTTTTGCACTTTGTTCCAATTTTCATCATTATCATTATGAGGTAATAGATGTACATGAGCATGGTTTACCATTCTGCCCAAAGTTAAGGTATCTACATACTTGTAACCAAGATTTCTATAATGATTACCCAAAGAATGAATAAACTCAAAATATTCTTCAATATTTGGAAGATCCCAAATAAAAGCTGCATGTTCTTTCGGGATAACCAAAGTATGACCTTGAACAAACTGGGCTATATCCAAAATAGCTATAAATTTTTCGTTCTCATCAACCTTATAACAAGGTAATTCACCATCTACTATTTTACAAAAAACACAATTTGGATCTCTATGCATAATTTGTATTTTTTAAAATTATTAGTATTACTTTAACCTAATTTTTTCAAAAAAGAAACTACACCAAACCCAAGTAAAGCAACGAAGGAAAGAAGAAGGATTTCTACTAAGACTAACTCTAATGTGAAAGGCCAAAGAACTTTTAAAGAAGCCAAGATTATACCTGTAAGAATTGCAAAAATAATTGCAGAATAATTTCTCAAACCATATTTTAGAATACGAACAAATATTGAAAAACCAAAAACTATTCCAAGAAAAAGAGAAAATAAATTTAAAACTTCACTACTATTAATCTCCAATCTAGTTAAATTACTTATGTGATTGACTATAAATTCGTAAAGTCCTAACATTAAAAATACGAATGAACCACTAATTCCAGGTAAAACCATTGCACAAATTGCTACAGAACCACCAAGAAAAAAATACAATGGATGAGGAACCTGCGTTATAGAAAGAGGGTTTAGTGATAATACAAAGAAAAAAATTATAAAAGTTACGACTACCAAAGAAAAATGCTAAAACAAATTCTCTGTAATCTAAAAGTAAGTAACTCATTAAATTTGAAAAACTCAGTATTGCTAAAAACATTCCTAAAAAAAGAAAAATACCGAAAGTAAGATTTATTTCTTTGAAAATTTCTTTAACTTTTTTTAGGTTGGATCTAAATGTTAAAAAAAGAACAATTTCCTTAAAAAAGTTTGAGATTTGATAAAGGAAAGAAATAAAATCATAGTATATTTTCATCACCAAGGCTAAAGTAGAACCACTAACACCGGGCACAACTTCAGCTATACCCATAATAAAACCTTTAACAAAAACTAATATATTTTCTTTGTAATTGTTCTTCATAAATTTAAAGTATTTTAACAAATAGCATAAAATACTAACAGTCCATATCCTTGTACCATTGGGGCATTAAAAGAAATATCTCTATTTGTCTTTTTAGACCTTTTTCAAAATCCCATTTCGCAGAAAAATTTAACAACTTTTTTGCCTTTTTAACATCAGCATAGGTAATAGGTACCTCTCCTTTTGGACGAGGAGTAAATTCTACTTCTCCCTTGCCAAGGATTTGTTTTACAGAGTTTGCAACTTCAATTGGGGTTATAACTTTTCCAGAACCAATATTTATTGTTTCAAAATTAATTTTACAATCTAAACACTTAATCAAACCTTCTACTTCATCATCAATGTATGTAGTATCTCTACCTCCTTGTTTACCATCTCCAAAAACAGGCATTTTTTCACCATGATATGCCTTGTTGATAAACCTTTGGTTTATCATTCTGAATGGTCTTTGCAACGGACCATATATGGGACCAAATATCCTAGCATTGATAATACTTATTCCATAAAGTTCATAATATGTATAATTCATTATTTCACTCATTCTCTTTGTCGCTGCATAAGGGCTAAACGGCTTATCAGTATCTTCATCTTCTACAAAAGGGACAGTATTTCTACTACCATAAACTGATGAAGACGAACCAAATACAAATTTTTGTACATCATTTTTTACACACTCATCAAGTAATGCTACAGTACCAAGTACATTAACATCGGTATATAAATGAGGTTCTGAGATAGAGAGGTCTACACCTGCCATAGCAGCAAGATGTATTACCTTGTCTATCTTTTTTTCTGAAAAAATCTTTTTTAACAAATCAACATCCCTAATATCACCTTCATAAAAAAACATTTTCCCAAAATTATCTTCCTTTTTCCATTCATAATACTTTGTAAATTGTTCAAAAACTGGAAAAATTTCTTCTCCCCTAATATTTTCAAGGTTTTGATTACACCAAAGCCTAGTGAGATCTAAATTAAACTCTTTAGCTTTTCTAGGATAATATTCATGAAAATTATCCATCAAAACAACATCATCACCCCTAGAAAGTAAATAACGAGCAACATAAGAACCTATAAAACCAGCACCTCCTGTAACTAAAATTGTTTGTTTTTTCATAAAGTTCCTTGAATTAAAAATGGTCGGGGTGACTCGACTCGAACGAGCGACCTCACGCACCCCATGCGTGCGTTCTAGCCATCTGAACTACACCCCGACTACAATTCAATCTCCAAAATTATCTGATGTGGGTTCAAAACAGATTTTAATCTGTAATCTCTTTCTTCCCCAACCACAAATCTGTAAATACTTTCACTACCTGTTCTCCCCCAAACAACTTTTTCCAATCCACCAAGTAAAGCCATTTCTCCACCATCCCTACCTATTGTATCACTATCCAAATCAGGGAATGTTACTACTAATTCTTCATCTTTATTGTATCTAGCTCGAACTTTTGGAATCGGTTTTTCCTCACTTCCGCGCACAGTCCAAATGAATTTAAAAATATTGCCGTCTAAAGTATATGAATAGTTTGTAATTCTTGCACCATCAGAAGAAGTAGCACCAGCAATTTCCTGATCTTCAGAAGTAAATTCCTCAATACCTGTATCAACATTAATATCTAGCTCTCCTGGATATCTAACATCCAAACTAATTTCCCACTTTTCATCTTCAAGCTGTTTTCCATACAAATAAAACTCTGTAGATTTCACAACACCAATATCATATACTTCTACACCCTCATCTGGACTAATGTTGTGATATATTCTTACAACACCTTTTTCATTAATACTATAAGCCTGTTGGTATCTAGGACCAATTACATTTTCTTCAATGCTCTGAAAAATTAAGCGTATAGCTCCAGATTCAGGCCTGTATTGTGCACTAACTCTAGGAAGAATTTCACCACCTTCAACCTCAAAAACAAAATTATGATATCCATCCATAGGTCTCTCTGTAAAAAAGGTGATTTCATAGTTTGCATCTGAAATTTCTCCAATTTCTTGTTTTTCATTCGAGAATTTTGAAAAATCTCCAATAACAACATCATCAAAAGTTTCTTCTAAAGCCTTTTCTTCAATTATTTCCCCACCATCTCCAACTTCTTCAGGCTCATCATTTACACAACCTGTTAAAAGTAACGTAGATGCTATTAAAACAAAAAAACAAAAAATGAAGAATTTATAATCTCTTTTATCTAACATATTTTAAGGGAAATTCAATTAAACAATCCCTGTATTTTATTAAAAAATCTAAACTTTAGCAACCAAACCAGAAAGAGTGCTATCTATTACCAAAGCCTCAACAAATGTACCAATCTTTTTTTCTGAAAGAGGTTTTTCAAAAAGCACCTCATGATAATAGTAGGATAGACCCCTTCTACCACCAGTAACCAATACTTTTATCTTTTTCCCTACAAATTTTCTGTGGAAATTATCTCTCATTTTATTCAATTCATCTTTTAAAACATTCTCCCTCCTCTTTTTTTCTTCCAAAGAAACATCATCCTCAAACTTCGCAGAAACTGAATACTCCCTTGGAGAATACTTACCAATGTAAAGCATTTGAAACTCTATTTCCTTAATTAAACTCAAAGTTTTTTGAAAATCATCTTCATCTTCTCCTGGAAAACCTACAATAATGTCTGTGGTTAAACGATGGTCTGGAATTTCTTTTTTGATTTTGTTCATTAATTCTTTAAACTCTTCAACCGTATACCTCCTGTTCATTCCTTTCAGAATTTTGTTAGAACCTGATTGTACAGCTATATTAATCCACCTCATGACCTTCCTCTTTTCTGAGATAACTTTAATTATTTCATCACTAAAATCCATGGGATTTGAAGAGATAAACGTGACCCAAAAGTCACCATCTATCTTTGCAACATCTTCAAGCAAATCCGCAAAAGATATTTTTTTACCACCTCTCATCCCTTCCCAACTATTTACATTTTGTGCAACCAAACAAACTAATTTCTTACCTTGAAAAAGATTTTGCTTAACTTCATAGATGATATCCTCATATTTTCTATGTAAAAGTTTTCCTCTTGAAAAAGGCACAATACAATATGAACAAAAAAAGTCACAACCAGTAGATATGGGAACGTTTACCACAACTTCGTTTTCATTTTTTGCAGGGATGTTTAAATAGTTAATTTCTTCTACATCTTCTTTTTCCTTAATACCAAGAACACTTGGGATATTTCCTATCTCTTTAATATCAACAACGTAATCTATCCAAGAAAATTTCTCCTTAAGTTTTCGGGTATACTTTTCATCCAATTCTCCATCTTGACGGTTGTACCTAACAGCCATACAACCTGTTAAAATATATTTTTTTGTTTTATCTATATCAATACCCCAACCTGCAATTTTATCCTCTGCCTGCTTTCGTACAGAACAACTGTTTAAAACTATCAAATCTGCATCTTTGCTTTTAAACACTTCCCTCAAACCAGAATTATTTAAAACATGTCTAATCCTGTTTGAATCTGCGTAATTCATAGCACATCCATAGGTTTTAATATAATATTTTTTAAACTCTTTCATCCTTCAAAAAGCTGTGATAATATGTTGTCATAATTATACCATCTTAAAACATATGAAAAACAAAGAAATAAACTTGAGTAGTGCGTCTTTGGACGAAGAGAAAGAAATTGGTAAGGAGGAGAAAAATGATGAAGTAAAAAAGGGAGGGGAGAAAAAAGGTATTAAAGAAAAAATTATAAACTTAATTGAAAAATTTCGCTCTTGGTGGGAAACTGCACCAAGAAACAAAAAAATTTTAGTCATAACCATACCTGCACTCTTAATACTTGGACTATCTGCTTTCTTCTTTTACTATACAATATATGGTCCTAGAACCAGACCTCCACAATTACTTTCCATAGATACCAACTACATTCCACCAAAACTTGAAAAAAGAAGAATTGATGATTTCAAATTTGTTACACTGCCACAACCATCAGTTCCGCGAACAGAAGAAAGCCCAATAAATGGGAGACTTTTTACTCGTGAAGAGATGGATGAAATGTTAGAAAGAAGACCTATTGCAGCAATAATTAATAATCATATTGATTCACGTCCGACTTCAGGGTTAAGAGAAGCAGATCTTGTCTATGAAGCACTTGTAGAGTCTGGAATTACAAGATTTTTGGCAATATATTGGGGCAATGAACCAAACAAAGTTGGAACTATGCGAAGTGCAAGACAATATTATGTTGAATGGTTAAGTCCTTTTGACCCATTATTTGTATACGATGGGTTTGCAGCATCTAGCGATCCAAGAGTTGATGCTGGAGGCAACATTGGAAGGTATGGGATTAAATCAATTGCTACAGCTGGAGCCTGGAGGGTCTCGGATAGAAGAGCACCACATAACGAATATTTCTCCACCATTAAAACTTGGGAAATAGCTCAAGAAAGAGGATGGGAAGGTTTTCCAGAAGTTGAATCTTGGGACTTTAAAAATGATGCCCACCTAAATGACAGAGGTGAACGTTTTAAAGGAAAAGTAAATTTTTCAAACAGTGAAAATTACAATGTAACTTGGGAATATGACAAAGCAACAAATAGATACTACAGAAGTATTGGCGGTTTACCTGACAATGATCTTGAAACAGGCCAACAAATTTCTGCAAAGAATATAATTATACAACAGGTAAATATTGAAGGTCCTGTTGATAATTACAGTAGGTTAGTTATTACAACAACAGGTTCTGGTTCTGCAGCAATATTGCAGGATGGCAAAGTGATATATGGTAAATGGGAGAAAGATGATCGTACAAGCAGAACAAGATACTATGACGGGAATAATCAGGAAATAGAGTTTAATCGCGGTCTCACTTGGATTTCTTCAGTGAGACAATTACAGCAAAATTTTGATATAATTGAACAATAATTTAATACAAATATATATGCTAGAGAGACTTTTCATATCTAAAGTTAGGGTTAAAATATTAAAACAATTCCTCCTAAATCCTGAGGAAGATTATCATATTAGGGCCTTGGTAAGATTACTTAATGAAGAGATTAACGCTGTACGTAGAGAATTAAAGAATCTGGAATCTTTTGGCTTACTTAAATCAACAAAACAAGCCAACAAGATTGTTTACACACTCAACAAAAACTGCCCTTTTCTCTACGAACTAAGATCTATGATACTCAAAGACTCTGAAGAATTAAGACTTATGGCAAAGGTTCTGGGCACTATCAAAAACATAGAACTAGCATTAATAACTCAGGCATACATGACAAAAAAATATATCGATGAAAACGATATTGATATTTTAATTATAGGGGGGCCTGATATTAACAAGCTCACAAAAGAAATGAACAAAGTAGAAAAAGAATTAGACAGAGAACTAAAAATGGCTGTTTTGACAAAAGAAGATTACGAATACAGAAAAAAGAGAAGAGAAAAATTCATACTAGATGTATTAGAAAAGGACAAAATAATACTGCTTGGTTCACCAAATAAAATTGGGTTGTAAAAATATGAAGAGCTATATCATCGTCATTTTAATAAGTGCATTACTAATTTCAACGCTGTTTTTTGCTTTACCAAAAACAGAAGTTCTTGTACCTTTTGATGAGGAAAGATTTGATTTAAATGTAAAAAGTGATGATTACTGGAAAAAGGAAATAATTCTTGAATTAAGCATTCTCCCAAAACATAGAACATTTTTAGATGACAAGGTTGATAAATCAAGAAACATTCTTTACAAAAGATTACAGAAAGCAGGAGTCGAAGAAATTCAAGTCGTAAGTTATAAACCAACACAAGAAGAGATAGAGAGTCAAATACAACCAGAAGAGGAAGAGAGCTTTTTGAAAGAATATATAAAAGTAATTGTTCAAACAACAATAGATGAAAATGTAGTTAACCAATTAATCACATCGACGGGTGAAATTAAAATAATGGAACCAAAAGAAATACTGGACGATTTACCAGATGAAGAACAACTACAACTTTATATGGTAGAAAACTACGAAGAGACAAAATGGGATAGGAGTCAATTTAGGAATATTTTGATTAGAGATTTGATGGCAGGAGAAGGTGGAAGGAGCTATTTTGGAATTTTTAAACCAGGCCTTGGAAACAGAAGGGAGTTTAATAGATTTTTGAGAGAAAGGGAGGGGGAAATGATTGGTGTTTTAATGGATTCTTTTGTAATACCAATGCAAGTAGAACCGGAAATGAGTAATATTTTTGCAGTTGGTTTGGGACCAGACGAAAAGGAAGCCAAAACACAAAACATTATTTTAAATACTGGCGTAATTCCTGCATCACGAATTTCCATACTATCAGCAGAAAACAAAGAAACTGATATATACGAAATAGATCATATACAAGTAACATTAGCTATCTTAATAAGTATTGGTTCTGTAATATTTTTCCTTTACCAAAGAGAAAAGGAGGAGAAAGAGAAGATTCTACAATTTGCATTCAGCCTTTTACTAATATTTTCAATAAGTCTAACAATATTAAAAATATGGAAAATTCCAATAGATTTATTTTTGCTAATTCCTACAGGTATTCTAGGAACAATCTTTCTCAAAACAATGTATACATGCACAACAGAATCACGAATGATCCTCATAACATCAGTCATTGTTGCAACACTTATGGTAATTTTTGGGACTGGGTATATACCCATAATGGGGAGCTTCATGCTCTTTGTAATACTCCTTTCTTTCATAACAGAGATATTAACAAAAGTATATTTTAAACATATTAAGATAATAAACAGCTGAAATGGAAATAATAAAATACTTTGAAATTATTACAACATACCAGATTAACACAACTATCATAGCTATATTGATAATAACTCTATTAATAAGTGGGCTTTTTTTCTACTATACAAACGATATAAAACCTAGTGCTATCATTTTCCTCTCAGCTATTCTAGTACCAATTTTAACGGGTCTATTTTTGTTAGTACTCTATAGCTTTTTCAATATTCAACCAAGTGAAAAACACACTCTAATATTATGGTCCAGCCTTTTTATAAATACAATAAATTTAAGTATGTTACTGGGTCGATATTCTAAGGAAATACTTAAAAAAGATTTCGATATAGATCATGTAACCAAATATCATTTCACAGCCACTTTAAATCTTTTTATAACAATACTACTAATCACCTTTGCTATCTCCGTCTTTGTACAAATAGATATGATTTTGATTCTAACTACAACACTACTCGTTTCAAGCATTGTAATTTGGCTTAATCATCTAATTGCTAGATTATTACTCAAGGATAAATGATTGTCGTGATAGCTGGGCCTACGGCCACAGGTAAATCTCAAATCGCAATAAAATTAGCAAGAGAATTTAATGGATACATTCTCAATGGAGATTCCAGACAAGTTTATAAAGAATTAAATATCGGTACAGCAAAACCATCTCCCAAAGAAATTAAAGAGAGCAAAGTCGAACACAGACTTTTCGACCATGTAAGCATTAATGAAGATTACAATCTTTACAGATATCAAAAGGAAGCATTTGAAGTTTTAGATGAAAAACAAAATCAAACAACCTTTTTAGTTGGAGGTACAGGACTTTACATAGATTCTATCGTTTATAATTACAAACTTAAAAAAGGAGACAAAAAGAGAAGAAAAGAACTTGAGAAACTCACACTGAAAGAATTACAAAAGAAGGCTGGCAAAGATATAGAAAAATTAAATAAGAGTGATAGACAAAATTCTCGAAGACTTATTCGGTTTCTTGAAAGAAATAGAGAAATATATAAAAAAGGTAAACCTTTAAAACATATCTACTTTGTTTTAAAAAAAGATTTCGATATTA